>JAYUFI010000680.1:0-4319 GCA_043738805.1 Planctomycetaceae bacterium
GAATTGGTCGCGACCTTATTACTGGCTCGGCCAGTTGTACGCAGAGACGAACCGCTCGGACCTGGCCATTGAACAACTTCGTCAGGCCCTGCGAATTGAGCCGACTTGGAAGCTCGCGCGAGACGAACTTCAACGCTTAGAGAAGGGAACGAAATAAGGAAACCCAAAGGCAAGCGACGTCAAGCCGTCACACTCCAAATGTCAGCGTACCAGCATCCAATCGACCGTCGCTTTCTCTGGAGCGGGTTTGTCGAACGTCACCGAGAAGCCATCGGCCGTCTTGTCAGAGATCGCACGGTTGCTCAGCCAGGACTGTTCGAGGAACACTGCGTAGTCGCCGTCTGTTTCGGGAGTCGCGAACTTGATGCTTGCCGTCGTTGAAGCCGTCGCGACGGCAACGTTCTTTCCGCGCAGGTTCTTCGCGGGCTTCGCATCGCCGGAGAGACCTGTCACGCCGGAGACTGCGCCGCCAGCTTGCACTCCGTTGCCGGTGAATTGGAACTCGCCCGTTGATCGACTGACGGTGAGCGACGCGACCTCCGGTGTCTTGGCCGGAGCGGCGACTGCTTTTGTGATGCCGGTCTTCCCGGATTCGTCGGGGGCTTCCGCCTTCTGGCCGTAGTGCCAATGGATCGCCTGCTCGTGATGCGGCTGCTGGAACAGGATCGCGGCCCGAGCAAAGTCGGCGTTGAAGTTCAGTCCGACGGTCGCGGCCGTGCGCACAACCATGACGTTGTCCCACGCCGGTTTTTGTTCGTGACGTTTCGCGACGTCGTCGAGATTCGACGGCCCGCCGGCGACCGTCAGCACCGAGTAACGAGACGCCGCACCGTTGTTTGCCACGTCGATGACCGCCGCCGGGAATTGGCCGGGGACGTCTTCCCACATCCAGACGCGGAAGGCTTGCGGCTTGAACGGGTCGGGGCCGATCGCCTGTTCGATCGCGTCTCCTTTTTCAAAATCAACCGGCGTGTTCATCGCCGAATGCGGAGCGACTCCGAGCGTCCGCTGCCCGCCCCGATCGCCACCGGCCAACGCGCGAGAGACGTCGTTCACATACGCGCCCGGAGCGATCACATAGCTCAGCGGCCGGACGTGATCGTCCCAGGTGTAGTTCTCGTTGCGATACAGCGTCGGACTGCCGGCGCTCTTCGCACCCCACCAGAAGCGTTGAATCTCGATCTCCTTCGTGCCGTCGTCGTTCGCTTGAAACTTCGTGATCAGATACCAGCGGAGCGCCCCCTTCGGTGTCTTCTCAGACGGATCAGTGACGGCGAAGTAGCGGCCGAGAACATCGGCGGTCCACGGACAATCCTTGTCCCCTCGAATCAGGCCGCCGAATTTTCGCTCGATCGACTTCGAGATCGGACTGGTGAAGAGTCCGGTCGAATAATCGCGTCCTTCCAAGCGACTCATCTTCGCGTCCGGCAGATCGAACTCATTGCGGCCGGTAACGATCAACACTTTGCCGTCGGTGATGTGCTTCTTCGGATTCAAGTTGATCAGCGGTCGCGAATCGCCGAGCGTCTGCACGTTCTGGTTCGAGTTCGCAAACTTGAGTTGGGCCGCGTTCCAATCGACCGACTCGACCGTGCTCTTGAAATTGTTGTCCTGCGAGCGAATGAACGCGGCGTAGCAGTTGCCGTTCTCGTCGCCGGCCGCCGAATGCACGTTGCTCATGTAGTTGAAGTCACAGTAGTAAATGTAGGTATCGCCGTGCGCGTACTGATTGCGGATCACCTTCACGTCGTAAGTTTGGTTGTCGTTGTTGCTCGTTTGCAGCATGTGCAGGATGCCGGTGTTCGACTTGTTGTGCAGGATCGCACCGGGGATGTGATCGAGGTCCGTGTCGGCAACGAAGTAATGCAGCTTCTTCTCCGGGTCGTAACCGAGCGACTTCACAACGCCGCGCGTGACGCCGCCGCCGTAGCCCGGACCGCCGTGCAGATTCAGAAACTGCCCCGGATGAATCCCGCGCACGGTCGGCAGATAAAACTTCTGGTCCTTTCCCTTCGCGACTGGAAGCTGCAAGTAGTCGAGATAACTGCTCGACCCATAAGTAATCTGACTGTCGATTGTGATGGCAGGATGCGTTCCCCAGTGCGGCAAGCTGTCGCCATCGGCCAAACGAATCGGCCGCTCGATCCGCATCCCTGACAGCGGCGGTACTTGGACGATCACGCTCCGGCCGTCATGCGCGACGACGGTGATCCCTGGCTCGGTCGTCCAACGTTTTGTCTCGCCCGGCGGCTCCGGCGAGCGAGTTAGTCCCT
Organism: Planctomycetaceae bacterium; assembly: GCA_043738805.1. Classification (GTDB taxonomy): domain Bacteria; phylum Planctomycetota; class Planctomycetia; order Planctomycetales; family Planctomycetaceae; genus SXKJ01. The sequence continues at coordinate 2,274 of JAYUFI010000680.1, forward strand.
GTAATGGCAATTGCTTGTTGACGATTTGGCTCCAAATCGCCGCAGGAATCTCGATCACCCCGCCGGTCTTACGAAGTTCGGCGATCGCCTTCTGATAGGTCTCGGCCAGTTGCTTGGGACCAACGTCGCCGAATTCGCTAAGCTGCCGCACCGAGGATGCACTCGGTTCCGCCGCAATCACCGCTTCTGGAGAGTTAAGCTTTCCTGCAACCGCCAACACACCGAGCAGTAACAGAACCCGTGAATGAGAAACCAAACGCATGGTGAGCATCTCCAAGGGGTCGATTGAGCGGAAGTTTTGAAAGAAGAGTTCTTAGCCCACAGAAAGAAGAAAGCGTGTTAAAACCGACAGAGTTGCGAATCCCCCTGACCGAAATCGCCAACGCCAACAGCCTTTTCTTTCCGTGTTGTTCGGTGTGTTCCGTGGGCCAAAATTAGTCAGCCAAGGGAGCTTCGTTGGTCTCAGTTGGTGACGATTCCACAGGCGCATCCGCTGGTTTGTCTTCGCCCAATTCTGGTCGGCCAAGAAACTGAGCGAGTGCTCGGCGGGTGATTTGAGTGAAGGTCAGGTGATGTTGTTGAGCGTGTGCTTCGAGAGCGTCATGCAAGGACTGGCTAATCGCATGGCGGAAGCCGACGAATCGAAAGAAGTCGAACTCGGTTTGCTGCTGCTCAACCGCCGACGCGGCAGCCTTGTCACCGTCGAGGTGATAGGTGGACTCGCCCTCTTCGGCCAGAGGATCGACAACTCTCGGGGCCGCGCCTGCGGATTTGGTTGGCTCAGGCGATGTGGCGGAGGTTGCTGCGGACACATCGGCCGTGTCCGGCGAAGCGGCTTCTGGTAGTGGCGAGAGCAAGCCCTTGATGCGATCGGCGGCCATCCACTTGCCGTCGGCTCCTTTGCGAACTTGTGTGTCGGCTTGGATTTGTCCTCGTTTGACTTTGTCCGCCAACTCGGCCGGCGAGAGTGGGCCGACTTCGGCACCCATGACTTGGAAGTACCACTGCTTCGACATGGACGACCTCCGTTGGAAACTGGCACGACGCGCCAGCGAGTGTTCGCGTCACGGCCACTCGCGACGCGTAATTGTTCGCGTCGGAATCACTCGCTGGCGCGTCGTGCTCACATGAGACTTGTCATCAAGGAACATCAACCGCTTCGCCGCCATCGCGCGTCAGTAGCGCCTTCAGAATGTCGGCTTTGATCTTGTCAGCGATCGTGCGAACCGAGCCATCGGCCATCAGCGCGAGAAAGCCGCCGTTGCGGGAATCTTGCAACGCTTTCAGCGGTTGCTTGAAGTCGATGACGACATCGTCCGGCTTCGTCCAGATGACGGCGGCATCGGTGCGTGCCTCGACAGCGAGGATCGTGTTGCTGGTGCCGTCACGCACGTCTTGAAGGCGAGTTCCTGTTTTCACACCGAGGCACGCTTCGGGGTTTGCGAAGACGACGTATCGCGTCTTCCCCTGCTTGAGTAGCTCTTCGTCACCGCGAGCGGCGAAAACGGCTGGCATCTTTTCGATCAACGTTTTGTTGTGTTCGCTGTCCCACGGTTCGTCGAGATGAAACTGCTGATAGAGATCGTTCGCCTCCAAGTATGGCAGCAGTTGAACGCGCCAACTCAAGAGGGCTTTGCCCTTCACGTCGGTGCTGGCTCGTTGCGGGAAATGAATGTTGACGTCGTGGTAGTTGTGAAACGCGAGCCCGAACATCTTGAGATTGTTCTTCGCGTCTCCCGGCCGAACAACGGCGCGTGGAAGAGCTGGGGGAGCATTGAGCGCATTGTCGTTGATCACTTCACCGCCGTTGCGAGTGAACAGCGCATTGAGCGTCTTGACGTCAATGCTGTCGCTGATGAAACGGACGGAACCATCGCAGAGCGACGCATGAAAGCCGCCGACACGAGCTCCTTTTAAGCCCTTCAACGGGTTCTTGAAATCGACCACCAAATCGTCTGGCTTGGTCCAGATCACGGCCGCATCACGGTGAGCTTCGACGGCGAGGATCGTGTTGCTCGTGCCGTCGGTAAAATCGCGAATGCCTAA
>JAYUFI010000681.1:0-4319 GCA_043738805.1 Planctomycetaceae bacterium
AACAGAAACAACGCGAGAATTCGGTAGAAGAAATGCATTGTTTGTACCTCGCCACGCCACGTGGTTAGCCATCGTTTTTTCCGTAAACGAGCAGATGAATCAATATGTAAACCATCGCACCGGCAATCCAAACAACACCGCCGGTGTCGATCACGGCCAATGCGATTGCTACAGGCAACACGCCAGGCTGGGAATGAAGACCAAGCAATGCTAAGCCAAGAAAAATCGAACCAAACAACGGTATGCCAGAAGCGTAACGGAAGGACTCTTTTGGGAAACCGCGCAGTCGATGAAATGGATAGCGAAGGAACGAAAGGTAGAAATTGAGGAAACTGAGCGACGCACCCAAGACGAATGCAGTCCAGGCAAGAATGATGCTTACAAGAGCGATGCCCATATGCAGCTACCGATTGGAAAAGCCCTCAATCTCGTGGATCGTCTTGCGTGCGGCTTTGGGGCGAGCGGATTCAAAGTTGGGGATTTTGTATTCCGGCAGCATCGTGTTGATGCGGATTTCGATGTTGGTGAGTTGCTCCCCTTGATCACGTGTGACGAACGTGAAGGCGTAACCTTTTTCGTCCGACGACAATCGTCCGGTGCGGCCGACGCGGTGAACGTAGTCGTCGCAGTACTCGGGGATGTCGTAGTTGATGATGTGCGAGATGCCGCTGATGTCGATGCCTCGACCGACGACGTCGGTGGCGATCAACATGCGGACCTCGCCGGAGCGGAACTGCTTCATGACTCGGTCGCGGTGCGTTTGAGCCAAGTCGCCGTGCAGGATCGCGACGTTCGGCAACTTGCCGGCGAACTTGCGGTACAAATCATCGGCTCCCCGTTTCGTGCGAAGAAATACCAGCACTTGCTGCGGACGTTGATCGAGCAGCAGCCAGCGGAGCGTCTCCATTTTGCGGTCGTAATCGACGGTCACGTAATACTGCTCGACCGTCTTCACCGCGATGCCGTTCGTGGACATGTCCACTTTCTGCGGCGACTTCATGTAGCGATTCGCAAGCCGTTCAACCGGCGGCGGCAATGTCGCGGAGAGTAACAGCGTTTGCCGCTCGGCCGGACAGCGACGCAGGATTTTCTCGATATCCGGTCGGAAGCCGATGTCGAGCATTCGATCCGCTTCGTCCAATACGACGAACTGTAGATTGCCGAGGTCCAGGCTCCGGCGTTCGATCAAGTCAATCACTCGGCCCGGCGTGCCGACGGCGACATGTACTCCTTTTTCGAGTTCAGCGATCTGTGCTCGAGCGGGGCGACCGCCAACGATGCAGACCGTCTTGCAGAGTGAGGAATACGAAAGTCGTTTGCATTCTTCGGCGACTTGTTCGCTCAGTTCGCGAGTCGGTGTCAGCACGAGTGCCTGCACGACCGGGCGGCCGAAATCCAAGCGTTCCAGCATCGGCAGCACGAACGCGGCAGTCTTGCCCGTTCCGGTGTGAGCTTGGCCGATGCAGTCAGAGCCGCTCATCGCAATGGGAATGAACGCAGCTTGAATCGGACTGGGCTTCTCAAACTGCATTTTGTGAAGCGCGGCCAATGTCGGTTCACTCAAGCCCAGATCGGCGAACGAGACCGACACACTCTTAGCGGATGTTGTCAAAACCAAAACTCCTGAAAATTCCCAGCGATTCGAGCAGGCGAAGATAGCTCCGTGGTCAGAGAGCGTCAATTTGCTGCGGGATACTGGTCTCCGCGAATGGCGGTGTCAGAGAAGTCGGTTGAGCCAAAGATTTACCACGGAGGCACAGAGGCACGGAGAGATTTGCAACCACACGGATGGGCGGCAAAAACAGCGAACTCAATTCCGTGCCCTCGTGTCTCCGTGGTGAACCGATCCCTCTTTAGCCGGGTAGACTTCGCGAGTGTTCCGCGTCCTTGTTGTTTGAAGTTTGAAATGAGTTTGTGGAATCTCGCGAATCGTTCGGCTATCACACTGGCGTGTTTCCGAAACGTGTTGCTGATTTCCTTTTCGTCTCTTCGGTCCCTATTCATCTTTCTGAAAAACGTCAGTTCAAAATAACCGGCCCACGGAGAACAATTCGATGGCATGGCAAGTCGGCTTTATCGGTGCGGGCAAAATGGCGACGGCGCTCGCTCGCGGGCTTGTCGCTGCGGGATTCACGACCGTAGAGCAAATCGTCGCCAGCGATGTTGTTCTCGCAGCAAAGATGCAGTTTGCCGAAGAGACCGGAGCGCGCGTCGTGGATTCCAACGCGGAGGTCGCGGCCGCCTCACAGATTTTGATTCTGGCGGTGAAGCCACAACAGATGAGTGGCGTGCTGGCCGAATTGAAGCCGCGCCTGAACGCGCAGCATTTGGTGATCTCGATCGCGGCGGGGATTCCGTTGAAGACGTTGCTCGCTGGTTTGGGTGAGCAGACTCGTTTGGTGCGCGTCATGCCGAACACTCCGTGCTTAGTCGGCGAGTCAGCGAGCGGATTCGCGATCGGCGGAGCGGCGACAGCGGACGACAAGACGTTGGTCGAACAATTACTGTCAGCAGTCGGCGTGGCGGTCGCGGTCGATGAAAAATTGCTCGATGCGGTGACAGGCTTATCGGGGAGCGGGCCGGCTTACGTCTATCAGATCATCGAAGCGCTCAGCGATGGCGGCGTGCGAGTCGGCCTGCCGCGCGATGTCGCGACGAAGCTTGCCGCTCAAACGGTGCTCGGTGCCGCGAAGATGGTACTCGAAACGGGGCAGCATCCCGGAGTTCTGAAAGACGCCGTAACAAGCCCCGGCGGAACAACGATCGCCGGTCTGCACGCACTCGAACGAGGCGGCTTGCGAGCCGCGCTGATGAACGCGGTCGAAGCGGCCACGAACCGCTCGAAGGAATTGGGACAGATGTCGTAATTTGCTGTGGAGCACGTTTCCAACGTACTCCGTTCTCGGTGCCAGACGCGATTGGGCACGTTGAAAACGTGCCCCACGAAATTGTTGGATATTGCGAATGCCGGAATCTTCCTCGCAACCATCGAAGCCATCCGTGACTGCTGACTCGGCGAGCGGGTCGAAATATGAGCCGACGGTCATGCAAACGTTGTCGCGCAGTCAGATTGCTGGCAGCGGTGCGGTCAGCGGGTTGATGCGAGCGGTTGAGTGGCAGAACAAGGAACTCGGTGAGTTTCGATTGCTCAGACGCATTGGCGGCGGCGGCATGGCGGAGGTGTGGCTCGCCGAACAGAAATCGCTCAAGCGACAAGTCGCGGTGAAGGTCATGCGGCCCGACATTCAAGCGGATGAAACGTGTCGGCGGCGCTTTGAACAAGAGGCTCACGCGGCAGCGGGACTCAATCATCCAAACATCGTTCAGGTCTATGCGATCGGTGAGTCGGACGGCATCAGCTACATCGCTCAGGAGTACGTCGCCGGGCTGAATATGCGGGACTACATCGCCAAGAAAGGTCCGCCGACGTTCGAGGTTGCGTTGCATCTGCTGAAGCAAATCGCCGGTGCGTTGCAAGCGGCGGCTGAGGCCGGGATCGTGCATCGCGATATCAAACCGGAGAACATTCTGCTGACAAAAAAGGGGCTTGCGAAGATCGTCGATTTCGGACTGGCGACGCTGATGCAAGGAGGCGACCTGCGGCTGACTCAAGCGGGCATGACGATGGGGACGCCGCTTTACATGAGTCCCGAACAGGTCCAAGGCCAGAAGGTCGATCATCGCAGCGACCTGTATTCGCTTGGCGTCACGACATTTCATTTGCTCGCCGGACATCCGCCGTTTCGTGGTGAGACGGTGTTCGCAGTCGCGTACCACCAGGTGAATACACAACCGCCGTCACTGTCCGACTTGCGACGCGACTTGCCGACGTCTATCTGCCGCATCGTGCAGCGGATGATGGCCAAGCAGCCGGATGAGCGTTTTCAATCGGCAGCCGAACTGTTGCGCGAACTGCGCGACATCGACAAGCATGTCGCGACGGATGACGAGCGGTTGACCGACGCGGCTGTCGTCAGCAATTCGCGCGTGATCAAAGTGCGGCAACGAATTCAGCGTGCGGCAACATGGTTGAGTCCGATCGTGCATCCGTGGGTCTCGTTTTTGATTTGGGCCACGTTGATCGGAGCTGTGTCCGCGTCCGTCGGAGCGAGCACCGATCGCTCGTCCGCTTTGACGCAACCGATCCGCAATTTGACGCACGCAGAAAAGAAACCGTCGATTGCCGAACAACTCAATCTCGCGCGGCGCGAGAACACCGACGATGCGTGGCAAGCAGTACTCACGTTGTTTCCGGGTGATGTGCCGGAGAATCAAGAAGCTCGGCAAGCGTTGATTTTTCATCGCCTGCGACAACTCCG
>JAYUFI010000682.1:0-1604 GCA_043738805.1 Planctomycetaceae bacterium
CCCGTCCTCGACGTCGAGCAACTTCACCTTCCCCAACCGCGCGCCGATGCTTGTCACCTTCAATCCATAGTCAACCTGCATCTTCGCCAAACGAGCCAACTCGTCACCGTCGAGTTCGGTAACATGTTTGACCTTCCCCGCTCCCGTCACATCGACAAACCGGGGCGAGTAATACTGAAGCCCAATCGCCGCCAAAGCGGCAAACTGCTCGGTGGCGGTCTTGGAATTGGCCGACTCATCGGCGAAGGCGGAGAGGATGATGGACGGCGTGGATGTCATGGCGTCTCACTCGGGAAGGCGATCAAACGGGTGGCTTGCTTTACGCGGAAGCGTCGGCGATTCTTGACTCGTGCCGCCGCAGATGCAAGCTCACGTCGGCATCTCACAAGGTAGCCCTGTCGCTCCGCGACAGGAAGCGAGGTCAACGTGAGGCATCGTTCTGTCGAACACGCCGGGAAAAGGGGAAGGAGTGCATGATTCCGTGAATTACGACGAAGCGCGGATACGATTGACGAGCCATGCAAACCTACCGGGCACAGGTTTGCCAGAATCAGAGAGTCTCGTGTGGAGTCTTTGGAACGCAGAACACTCCGGCATCTTTCCGAACATTCCCTGGCTCACTGATGATGTCATGACCTGCCTAAAAGTTGTGAACAACGAAATGAACGGCGTCGTGCCGTCCCAACGTGTGACTGCAAATCGAAATGACAATGTTGTCGTCGAGACGACCTATTCGATGTCGCGAATTCTGGTGGCGGCATTGCAGTATCATCGTGCCTGGTCGCGAACCGGGAAATTCCAAAGGAAGGGTTGGAATGCACTGGAAGATTGCATTAACCGAGTCGCTTACGCGTGGGACCAAGTCCTCGCCGGGGACTTGGATGATGTCCTTGATGGATACGATATCGCGTTTGCGATTTGACGGTTTTTGGGAATCACTTTCATTGCAATCTCGCCTCCTGTCGCGGAGCGACCGGCCGACCTTGCCTCGACATTCACTTTGAGGTTTCAACTGATGAGCAACATGGCCGCGTCCAACTCCCTTCGTGCCGGCATGGTCGGCATGGGGATGATCTTCGACGAGACCTATCGTCCGTTTTTTGAGCGGACTCATCGCGAGGGCCTCTTTGACCGGCGGTTCGGCGACGTCAGCGTGCCGCTTGTGGCGGTGGCGACTCGCACGGGGGCGCGGGCTGAGGCGTATCGCAAGGCGGCTGGCGGTGCGATTTATCCGTTTGTTTCGCATGCGGGAAGCGATGCCGTCGCGAAGATGCTGGCGGCGGGTGTCGACTTTGCCTGCGTCGCCACTCCCGACAACCGGCACTTTGAGGCGGCGAAGCAGATCCTCGAAGCGGGGGCTCACGTGCTGATCGAGAAGCCGTCGGTGCTCAGGCTGCAGGAACTTGATGAGCTCGTCGAGTTGGTTCGGTCGAAGAATCTGCTCGCGAAGGTTGTCTATCACAAGTTGCTCGACCCCGATCACAAGAAGCTGCGGACGCTCTATCAAGATGGCGTGCTGAAGCACGTCAACAACGGCTACTGCTCGCTACTCGAACCGAAGTCGATTTCGGGCGGGCAGTTTGCCGAGTGGATCGTGGGCCGCA
>JAYUFI010000683.1:0-1600 GCA_043738805.1 Planctomycetaceae bacterium
CGTTTGGACCGTCGTCCTCTGACCAGAACATTGTCCGTAGCGATCTTTGGAGCCGTGCTCGCCCAAGGGTTGCTGGGGGGGGCTCGAGTCCTGCTCGACAAACAAACGCTGGCGTTATTGCATGGCGACTTTGCCGCACTCGTGTTCAGTCTGATGGCGACCTTGATCCTCGTCACCAGCCGGAGTTGGGAATATCGTTCCCGACTGAGTTCCCCTCGCGATTGTCAACGCGTCTCAAACGCGGCGACGTTGTTGTTGAGTTCACTGCTCGCACAATATGTCATGGGAGGATTCCTCCGACATTTGCGTGAGCGGGATGAGTTCGCGTGGGCTTGGATGGTTCATCCGTGGTTCGCCCTGGTCGTTCTGTTCGCGACTGCGTTGTTTGTCTGGACGATTCGCAGGACCGAGTCTCCGTACCTCCGTCGATGTTCAACGGCTCTTGTCGGTCTGACAGTGACTCAGTCGCTGTTGGGACTCGCGACTTGGTATGTCAAATATGGCGTGCCATCGTGGGGGGTCGTGGCTCAGCAGGATTCCATGCCTCAGATCGTCATTTGTTCGTTGCACAAAGTTGTTGGGCTTTTGACGCTGATGACGAGCGTGCTGGCCGTCGTCTGCTGTCGGGCGGTGAAGCCGCTTCGAGACGATCGGCGAGCGACGATGTCCGTTGGAAGTTCTGTCGCGGGAGCCGTCACATGAGTGCGATCTCTCCGCTGCCGATTTGTGCAGACGTGACGAAGCGGTCGCAATTCGGCGCGGTGCCGAGTTTGTTGTCGCGCCTCGCCGACTACATCGAAATCGCCAAACCTCGCATCTCCTTGATGGTATTGCTGACGGTGTCGTGCGGTTACGTCCTGGGAATGGAAACGTCGTCGGTCTCGATCACGTTGATGCACGCATGTCTTGGGATTGCGGTGGTTGCCGTCGGTTCATCGGCCGTGAACCAGTGGATTGAACGCGAGACGGACGGTCGAATGCGCCGTACGATGAATCGACCGCTTCCGTCGGGTCGCCTCGCTCCGTCCGAAGTCTTGTTGTTCGGACTGGCGGCGGCGGGTGTCGGTTGCGCTTACTTGGCTCTCATGGTGAATGCCGAGACCGCAGTGCTGACCGGGATCACATTCGTTTTGTATGCGGGAGTTTATACGCCGCTCAAAAGAGTGACTTCACACTGTACGGCGGTCGGCGCGATTCCAGGAGCCTTGCCACCCGTTCTCGGCTGGTTGGCTGCGGGTGGACGCTGGGATGCGAACTCGTTCGCGTTGTTCGCCATTTTGTTCCTGTGGCAGTTCCCTCATTTTTTCGCCATTGCCTGGCTGCATCGCGAAGATTACTGCCGAGCGGGGCTCCGGATGCTTCCGGCTGGCACGTCGCTACCACACGTGACGGGGTTGCTCGCCATCGCCTATGCGTCATGTTTGATTCCCGTCAGTTTGTTGCCGAGTCAATTTGGATTGGCCGGTACAACCTATTCGGTGGTTGCCATCATCCTGGGGTCTGCGTACTTAGCGGCCTCGATTCTGTTCGCTTGGCAGGAAACTCGAACGAGTGCCCGACGCGTGTTGTGGACCTCATTGATCTATTTGCCCGTGCTGTT
>JAYUFI010000684.1:0-4308 GCA_043738805.1 Planctomycetaceae bacterium
GGAACCGAGCTTGGCCAGAGGCTTGTCCGCGTATCTGAATTCGACGGCGGTCGATCAATACTTTCGGCAGTTCAACGGTCATACGCAGGTCAACGCGACCGATCTTCGCAATCTGCCGTATCCCTCAGCCGCCGAACTGCGACGCCTGGGCGTAAACCTCGGCGACCGCTTTCCCGAACAACTGGAATTGGACCAGTTGCTGGAAAGCGAGTTGGCGTGATGGCGAAGCGCGGGAATCCAACAACGCGAAATTCGGCGCGAACCAAACCAGAAGAAGCCGCCGAGATTCTCAAAGCACTCGGCTTCGGCCCCAAGCAGTCGAACGAAGTCGCCGCATACACGTTGCTCGCCCTGTTGGATGTGCAACCGGAGGCTTCTTGGAGAGCCGCGGCCAATCCGTTGCGCGGCATCACGCCCATCATCGAGTTCGTGCTAGAAGCCTACGCCGTCCGTTACGCACCCAACACGCGCGAGACGATTCGCGACGAGGCCGTGAAATACTTCGTCGATGCGGGGCTTGTGGTCCGCAATCCCGACGACCCGGCGCGACCAACGAACAGCGGCAAGACGGTCTATCAAGTTGAGGCGTCCGCGCTGCGGCTCTGCCAATCGTTCGGGAGTCGCGAATGGCCGAAGTTACTCGCTGCGTACCTCACCAGCCGCGAGCACACTCGCCATGAACTTCATCGGCAGCGGTCGATCGCGCGAATTCCCGTGACGTTGCCGTCGGGCGAATCCATCGCGCTGTCACCCGGCGGACAGAACCCGCTCATCAAGCAAGTCATCGAACAGTTCTGTCCCCGATTCACGCCGGGAGCCGTGCTGCTCTACGTCGGCGACGCCGAGAACAAGTTCCTGCATCTCGATGCCAAATCCCTGAGCCAACTCGGCGTGACCGTCGCCGCCGCCGCAAAGATGCCGGATGTCGTCGTGTTCGACTCGCGCCGCAACTGGCTCGTCCTGATCGAAGCGGTGACGAGCGCCGGACCAGTCGACGGCAAACGCCGCAAAGCAACGGAAAGAACTCTTCGCCGGTTCAACCGCCGGTTTGGTCTTCGTCATGAATTCTTTTCGACGGCAAACGCTACCACAGTACTTTTTCCAACATTCTGCCGTCGCCTCTTTCCAACAACTCAGCAAGATCACGCTGCGTCGTCGGCCAACAGTTGGAACAACGCATAGGCTTGATGGTGGCGGGAATGAGGGCTACCGATCCGAGGTGGTCGTTGAATGATGAACTCTTTCGTCGAGGGGTCGAACGACGCCAAGCCGATACCCCACCGTCTCATGGCGAGCTTGAATTTGTCGTAAAGAGCAAGCTGTCCGGGCGGCACCACGATCAATACGCTTTGAGCAAATGATCGATACTGTTGTGCTTGAAACACTGCCCGCTTTGGTTTGTCGAGTTTCAACTCGAATGCCCACACTTGGACTTGCCGCAATGGCTTGGCAGCATTGAGAAAGTAAGTACCGCTTTCAGTTTGCAATGCAAACCCGCGATTAACCAGTTCGGCCGTCGCTGTTTCGATCGTCCGTTTCGATAGCCCAGTTTGCTCGCAAAGGTAAGCGAGCGAACGAGGTGCCCGTTCATGCAGAAATGACATGACCAGTGAACCGGCAAACTTCAGAGTCACACTTTTGCCGGTTAAGAAGTGTGTAGTCCCACGAGCCAATGCAATGAAATCCGGACGGCCACGGTGGCAATCGACTTCGCGAAATACACGACTGAGACGACCGATGCCCGGCAACGTCCGACCCGTCTTCAACACTTGCTCGAATGCATCCGCCATTTCCTCTTCGCTGTAGGGAAATCGCCGACCGGTAGTTGCTTTTGAACTCGTCACTTTCATACTCCCGCCGCGTGTCGGAATGCCATCACCGAGTCCCGCCAAGACGTGAGGTGGTCAGGACCGGTTTGTGGTTCAAAGTTCACGCCCCGGTGCAACAAACGGTCGTAAAGAGCCACTGCGCCATCAATCAGTCCTAGAGCGGTGTTGAGCTTTGCGGCTGGCCGACGCTGAGCTTCAATTTGCTCGATTGCACTGCTGACGGCTACCCAATGTGCGAAGCAACCAATTTCATCAGTCCAACGAGCTTCACCGGCAGCAGGACCAGTTCTCAAGATCGCATCATAGGCACTTCCCGAAAGTACGTTGTTGAGCAAGCCAGCACGGTGAATGTCTTCAAGCTCTGGAGCAATTAGCGCATTTGAAAGCAACGGCGTACTGGAGTACCGCTTGCGTGGGCGGCGACCGCCGCCCGCTGGCTCGAATCTCGCCATCGAGAATTGACGCAAAGATTGATGCCAGCCGGTGGCGGTTGCTGATGCACCTGCCGCATGAAGCAGGAACCCCAACCAATCACTGTAGCCAACAACAACCCGGTAATCGTTCAACTGCGCCAACACATGAACGAAATACATCAGGTTTTCCATCGCGCGCGTGTCCATCGCTGCCTGATAGCTAGAGCTACTTCGGCTTACAAGAAGATAGAAGCCATCCACTTCCAGTCCCGACAGAGCATCCAAGAATTCGCCCAAGCCAGTTGCGTTCCGCAATGCCAATTCGGACGTGACCACCGTCACCAACAACGGCGGCGCTGCGTTTAGGTCCTGATGATGATCAATCGACGCCTCCGCCATGTTCAGAGCGATCTGGCTCCACGAGTCGCGGAAATCGTCGAATAAGACAGTAGGCGAAAGTAAGTAGCTCAATCCCGGCAAGTTGTTCTGATAGTCCAGGCACGCACGGACATACCCGGCGATCTGTCTTGGGCTGAACTGTGTGCGGCTGAGCGGTGCGTGATCCGCGTAGTAATCGTATTCCGGCAACCGACCGTCACGCGGAACGCTGACGGTGGCCGCATAGAACTGTGGATCGACCATGATCCACGCATTCGCATGTTGGTTGTGCAAGTCGGCGACACACTCTTCAAGTCGTTCACGACGCTCATCCTTCGGGCTGAGAATGACCCCGCCAACGAGGTTCTCGTCCAACGCCGTATGAATCTTTTGACCTCGACCATAGCCTGATTGTGCCAAGAGCATGCTCAATTCCCTCCCATTGCGACAACGTCCGCCAGCGCACGCTGAAGTTTGTCGATACTTCGGAATCGCAACGACGGGCGCTTTCCTAATAGCCGCATGATGATGTCACTGAGTGCTTCAGGAATACTGGGTTTGATTTGGTTTGGAGGCGATGGCTGGAGATTTCGGATGTGGTTGACGACATCCCAACTGCTCGTCGCGTTCGCGACAAATGGGTGAATCCCGGTCGCCATCTGGTACATCGTGATGCCAAGTGAAAACAGGTCCGAACGGAAGTCGAGCACTTGCCGACGATTCGCGAAATCCATCTGCTCTGGCGAAAAATAGATGTGAGTGCCAACCGGCCCGATTGAATACGACTCGTCATTCAGATCAAAGACCAGCCCCAGGTCTAGCAGCACGAAGCCTCCAGAAAGGCGGCGCATGATGTTTCCAGGCTTGATATCGCGGTGAATCTTGCGCTTCTGCCACAGTGCCTCGATTGCGGTGGCAACGTCTTGACCAAGCTGAATGACATCGGCTGCGGCAAGTGGTCCAGACTGCTTAAGCAACTTGTTGAGAGGCAGGCCATCGATCAGTTCTTCGCTGAAGCAAAGCAGATCCTCGCCTTCAATCTGAATCGTCCGCATTTCAATCGGCCCGATTTTGACCAAGTGTGGCGTGCTACATTCCTTCATCGTGGCCACTTCACGATGAGCACGCGCCGTCACATCGTCGATTGAAACCGGATCTGCATTCGCATCGGCATTCAGGGGATGTGGATGCGGCTGCAGAATCTTCAGAGCATAGGGGTTCCCATTGATCGTGCAGGAAAACACGACCTTTTGCCCGCCACGATCCAGGAAAACGATGTTTGAAGCATCTGGCACGGCTTGCTGTACCAGTTGAGCAGTCAGATTTGGAAACGACATTCAATCCCCTCCTGGCCACAAATGGGCAGACGCACGACAGCATACTCGGAAACTCGTTTCCAACCAACATTTGCAAAAACCATCCTGTGCCCGCCATGCTCGTCGATGAACCTTGCGCTCTGCGCGAACATACCGGCCGAGCCGCTCCGCAACTCGGATCGGAGTCGCGGAGCGACTCCGCTACGGGTCTCGCAGCAGCTCGTTCACCGCCGACAGTTGAGAACGTTCTCCGTGACACCGTGATTTCTCGCTGAAGGTCCAGCGTATGTCGCCGCGCAGGAGTGGGCCGGAGTCATCGGAAACATTGAACGGCGGATTGGCGAGGACGAAGTCGGCCTTGAGATCGGGATG
>JAYUFI010000685.1:0-1598 GCA_043738805.1 Planctomycetaceae bacterium
AGCTTGCACATTCGATCGACCAGCGTCTCGACCTCGAACGGCTTCTGGAGGAAATCATTCGCGCCACACTCTTTGAGGTCCGCGATCTTGTCGGACTCAACCATACCGCTGATGCAAATGATTTGCGTCCCGTCGAGAGCCGAGTCCATTCGGACTCGCTGACAGACTTCCTTGCCGTTGATGTCGGGAAGCATCACGTCCAAGACAATGATGTCCGGACGATACTCTTTCACCAACATTCCCGCATCGAAGCCGTTGTTGGCGATTCGAATCTCGAATCGGCCATCGGCTTCGAGCGCGTCGCGGATCAGTTCGACCAGTTCCTCGTCGTCATCGACGATGAGTGCCTTGCGGCGTCCGCTTTCGAGCGCATCCGTGGGGATGCCGTTGTCTTTCATGAAGCGGAACAGAATGTCTCGTGGAATCCGGCGGAAGCGAGATCCCGGTACGCGGAACCCGCGCAACTGGCCCGAGTCAAAACAGCGAATGATCGTCTGTTGGCTGACCTTGCAAATCTTGGCAGCCTCGCCGGTGGTGAACACTGTCTTATTCATGCGGCTGATCCATCCTTTCCAGGGGCAGGTCGTAGTGAGCGACGTGCCAAACCCCGATTCTCTCCAGACTCCCTCCGTGAGAGAGGCCGCTGACATTTCCTGATTGGACCGGCAGGCATCGGCTGGTTACGCAGACTTTGCCGAATCTTCCGTGAGCGCCGATTGTATCCATTCTGACAATTCGGTCAACATCCCTTTGTTTCTTTAGAACTCCGGCGAGGTCCGGTCCACCGAAACCTCCCAGCAGCGCGCTGGAAGAATCCGAACTTGCGGTCTGGCATAGCCTTGGGCAGTTCGGGCGAGCTTGGAAGAAAATGGAGACAAGTCATGTTGCGAATATCTCCACACTCCGATCCGAACGATTCCGTCAAAGAGTGAGCCATTGAAGCCTGACGCGCAAGCGAAGGAATGTCGCAGCATCTCCTTCGCTTGCGCGTCAGGCTTCAATGGGATCGAGAATCATCTTGGCTACGGCTGGAGCAGACGCTCTGGTTCTTTGAGGTAGAGCAGCACGATCGAAAGATCGGCGGGTGTGATGCCGCTGATGCGTCCAGCCTGACCGAGATCGGCGGGCCTCACCTTGGTCAGCTTCTCTTTCGCCTCACGCCGCAGTTGCGGGACGGCTTGGAAATCGAAGGTGCTGGGGATGCGAACGGCTTGGATTTTGTGTTGCCGCGCAATGTCAAAGGCTTGGCGGCGGATGTAGCCGGCGTACTTGGTTTCGATCTGGACTTGTTGCTTCACGAGTTCCGTCGTGCCGAGCGATGTGAGTTCGCTCGACATGGCTTCGATCTGTTCCCACGCGATCTCGGGGCGGCGGAGCCACTCCTCCAATGACGAGCCTTCGTGACGGAGTCGGTTGATGAGTTCGGTTGCTCGAACGATCTCGGCTTCGTGCTGCTCGAACCGCTGCCAGCGTGCGTCATCGACCAGTCCGATGCGTCGCCCGAGAGCGGTCAGTCGGCGGTCGGCGTTGTCTTGGCGCAAGAGGAGGCGGTATTCCGACCGCGAGGTGAACATGCGGTACGGTTCATCGACTCCCTT
>JAYUFI010000686.1:0-11400 GCA_043738805.1 Planctomycetaceae bacterium
CACTTTCTTGAGCATCGGCGCAGGACTGACGAAATAATCACCATTCGCAGATTGGCCAACCAATCTTGCCTCGCTCGCCAGCCTTGTGTGGCTCACGCAACCTTTGAAGGTGGTCGCCGATCGCTCGTTTGCGGCGGAGAGACGAAGATCTGCTCGCGTCAGGGAAACTCGGGCAGTGCGACTTTGAAAGCATGCGACGAAGCAATCGCGGTGAGTGATTGATACGCATTCCAAGAAATAGCAGGCTGCGAGATATCGAATCCGTTTCTGGTGCCGTCTGCCAATTTCTGATGCCGCGTTGCCGCCACGCTTAGAACTTGTCGCAAGAACAACATCGTAGACCGGTTTTCCAAACCGGTCGAAGTGAAGCCCCGGTTTGGAAAACCGGGCTACGAAAACACGGAGTTGTTCCTGGACAAGTTCTGATCGGGTTTGTTGGCCACGAATTTGCTTTGCAGCAACAGTAGTTTTTGATTGGTGATCTCGTTGAACCAACCGCAGCGGAGCAGCGTGATTGCCGCCATCACGCTTTACTTGCTGGAATTCACACGGATAAGATTCGGCTCGGAAACCAACGAAGTTATGTACATATCCAGCCACATTTGAATTGCAACTTATCCCTCTCTTCGGTCGTCGTCATTCAGGAGTCCCTCATGCGGTGGGAACAGAAAGTCCAATATGCCTCGCAAAGCGATATTGGCTTCCGCCGCCGTAATAACCAAGACTCATACGTGGTGACGCTCAGTCCCGATGCTGAAACTTTTCAAGTTCGCGGCCATCTGTTTGTGGTTGCCGATGGCATGGGGGGCCATGCCGTTGGAGAACTGGCAAGCAAGATCTGCGTCGATACGATTCCGCACGCTTATTTCAAGAATCGCACCGACGACATGACCGCCGCGCTAACGGCTGCCATTCAAGCGGCGAACTCAGCCGTTCATGAAAAGGGCTCGCAGAATATTGACTTCAACCGTATGGGGACGACTTGTGTCACTCTGGCATTAGGCCCTCGTGGTGCGGTCATCGGTCATGTCGGGGACAGTCGGCTGTATCGCGTGCGGCGAGAGCAAATCGATCAACTGACCTTCGATCACAGCTTGGAATGGGAACTGATTCGCCACGGTCGTTTGAAACCGAACGATCATCTGCTGCCTGATGTGAAGCATGTCATCACGCGCTCGATCGGTCCTGAGCCAGTCGCCGAGCCAGAAGTCGAAGGTCCATTTCCGTCGCGGCCGGGTGATGCCTTTTTGCTCTGTTCAGACGGCCTGACTGGATTGGTGAAAGATGCTGAAATTGGTGCGATTACCAAGCACCTTTCACCGACCGAAGCCTGCCGGTTGTTGATCAATTTGGCCAATCTTCGCGGCGGAACAGACAACATCACGGTGATCATCGCTCAAGTCGGGCCGCTGCCTGACGGAGTCTCACCAACTCCTGAAGAAATGCCTGACGACGAAATCGAACCAGATCAATTCGGCTGGCTGTGGTTGGGAGGGTTGTGGACCAGTGCTCTCACGTTCGCGTTGGGAGTCGGCTGGGCGATGATCCAAGAACAAGAGAAATGGCGCGGCGTCGCGTTGGCCGCGATATCACTCATCGCAGCAGTTGTCGTCGGAGTCTTGTGGCGCATCAAACGTCGCCAGCAGATTCCTGGCGAGCCGAAGAAAGCCGAATCAACAGTTCTCTCGAAAGCTTACCGCACGGCTTCCGCCAAGTTGACGCCCGAATTGCTGACAATGCTCAGCACGCTCGAGAACGACATGATTCAATCGGCGGCCACGGAAGAGTGGGTCTACGATAAACCGGCTCACGAAGCGGCTCATGAAGCGGCGAAAGCGGCTCTCGATAAAAAACAATTGCCGGCTGCTCTCAAAGAGTTGGGCCGCTCAATGGACTTGTTGATGGTCGGACTTCTGCAACATCGCAAAGCCGCTGCCGCCGCTCGTGAAGCCGAAGGCAAAGAAGCCAAAAGTGGTCATTGAGAGACCGTGAATTCTTCGTAGGGCGGCTCGCCTGTCTGTTGTGAGAAGTAAACGTTTTCTCAAGAGAACAAACGCGCTCTAAGATTTCTACGAGAGTCACTGTTAAGCCGAGATTGTTATGCCAGCATTCGTTCGTGCCCTCACCGTAATTGTCCTGCTTGTTGCTGGTGGGCAACTGCTCGTCCGAGCCGACGATGCCGACATCCCCACAGCACTGGGAGATTACGTCGGCAAGCCTGACGATTCGTTTGCGTGGAAGCTCAGCGGAAAATCTGAGCAGGTACTCGGCACAATCTACGATGTCGAACTGACTTCGCAGACTTGGCAAGGACTCGTTTGGAAACATGTGTTGATGATCTATGAGCCGAGGACGCTGAGGCATCGCGAACACGCATTGCTCTTCATCACGGGGGGTGGGCATCTCAATAAGCCGAAGGGCGAAGATCAGCAGATGGGCCTGTTGCTGGCGACGTTGGCGGGGGCTCGCGTGGCCATGTTGCATCAAGTGCCGAATCAGCCGTTGTTCGGCAATCACGTGGAAGATGACCTGATCACCGAGACGTTTTTGAAGTACCTCGAAACCGGCGACAAAAGTTGGCCACTGCTGTTCCCGATGGTGAAGAGCGCCATCAGAGCAATGGACGCGATCGAACAGATTTCCCAGCGAGATTGGGACAAGCCGGTGAAATCATTTGTCGTGACGGGCGCATCGAAACGAGGCTGGACGACATGGCTTGCGGCGACCGTCGATCCGCGAATTGTCGGCATCGCCCCCATCGTGATTGACACGCTCAATTTTCAAAAGCAGATGGACTATCAGATTGAAACTTGGGGCAAGTACAGCGAGCAGATCATCGACTATTCCAGCAAAGGTCTGATCAAGCGGATGCAGGACGAACAGACTGAGCCGTTGTGGCGCTGGGTCGATCCTTTCACGTACCGCTCGAAGCTGACGCTTCCCAAATTGATCATCAATGGGACCAACGATCGGTATTGGACGGTCGATGCGCTCAACAACTATTGGAGCGATCTCGACGGACCGAAGTTCGTCCATTATGTCCCGAACGCTGGACACAACTTGAAAGGTGGCCCCGGAAGTCGCGAAGCGGCTCTGGCGACGCTCGCCGCATTTTTTGAGCATGTTGTGCTGGCGAAAGCGCTGCCGGTCATTACTTGGGCTCATACCGAAGCTGACAATTGGCACCTGCTGACCATCACCAGCAATGCTCAACCGATCGCCGTCAATCTTTGGGTCGCGACTTCGGCCACGAAAGATTTTCGCAACGCGAAATGGAGTTCATCGCCTCTAAAAGAAACGAAGAACTCGTTCGTCGGCGAAGTCGCAAAGCCCGTCGAAGGACACACAGCTTTGTTTGGCGAAGTGCAATTCCAGATGCCCACCGGCACGACGTATTCGCTCTCGACCCAATTAAAACGCGAGTGAGTCACTCCACTCGTAGCACGGTTTTTCAAACCGTGGCTTGTTGTGCGGTGCGTGACGCACGGTTTGGAAAACCGTGCTACAAGGTGTGGGCGGTCGGCATGAGCGAGCGTTTGACGGCGACATCGACGGGGATGTCGGTTCGTAGAACAGCGAAGTCGATCTTTAGGCTGCGGCACTGTCGCCGGAGTGCTTCACGATGCGAAAAGAACTCTCGTTGATAGGCCGCTCGTAGTTGTCGAGGCTCAACGGACACGTCAGCCCAGCCTTCGAGTCCATGAAACTGCGTCGGGGCTTCAAATGGAAATTCTTCTTCCGCCGGGTCGTTGATCTGCCAAACTCGCACGTCGTGTTGGCGATACTTAAACCGCTTGAGTTCCGCCATGAGAGACTCCGCATCGGTGAAGAGATCGCTGAGCAAAATCACCACGCCACGCTTCGGCAATCGCTCGGCAATCTCCGCGAGAATCGGCGTTGAAGATCGGTCATTCGCCCCCTGCTCCCTGTTCTCTCTTTTCTGGCCGGCCTCTTCCAACACGTGCGAAATTTGCTTCCAGTGTGCTGGCTGACTTCCTGCACGCACGGTGTGAGTGATCTCACGATCGAACATGATGAGGCCGACGGCATCTTGTTGTTTCACGACGACATAGCTGATCGCGGCGGCAACATGCTTCGCGTATTCGAGCTTAGAATGTTCCACGGAATCGGATCGGTACTGCATCGACTCGCTGACATCGAGCAGCACTTGGCAAACAAAGTTGGTCTCTTCTTCAAACTGTTTCACGAAGACTCGATCAGTGCGTCCGTAAATTTTCCAATCGACGTAACGCAGATCGTCGCCCGGCGCATACTCGCGATGCTCGGCGAACTCCGCCGCGAAACCTTGGAACGGACTGCGATGAGATCCGGTGACAGTCCCCTCAACCGCTCCTCGAGCCCGCAGTGTCAGCCCTTTCAGTTTGCTGAGAGTTCGCGGATCAAAGTAGGGGAGGGTGTGGTCATTCGTCATCGAACATCACTCAATCAGTGGAACAGCCTCAATTTGAAGTTGGTGGTCCACTATGACGTTTATCAGACGACTCAACTATGCAGCAGATCGGAATGGCAAGATGCGTGAGTCGTCCGCTTGCGAGCGGTACTTGCTCATCGCAGTCGCGATCTGTCCGACGACGAGGTCCGCGTGGTGCGCGGGCATTTCGGGATAGATCGGCAGGGCAAGAACTTCGCGCGACGCGGCTTCGGCTTGTGGGAAGTCGCCGATTCGATGTCCGAGGGACGCGAAGCACGGTTGAACGTGCAGCGGGATCGGATAGTAAACCATGCAACCAATCTGGTTGCCGCGCAAGTGCTTCATCACGGCATCGCGCTGGCCGTTTGGGATGCGAATACAGTATTGGTTGTAAACGTGCCGCTCGTCGTGAGCTTCCGTCGGCAGGCGAAGATCATCGGTCAGACCGCGCGAGGCGAAGAGTTCGTTGTAGTGTGCTGCGTTGTTGCGACGAGCTTCGGTCCAACGATCGAGATGACGGAGCTTCACTCGCAAGATCGCCGCTTGCAGTGCGTCGAGTCGGCTGTTGAGTCCGATTTCCAAATGGTGGTAATGACCGGCGTCGCCATGAACTCGCAACCGACGCAGGCTCTTCGCGAGATCGACGTCATCGGTTGTGATAATGCCGCCGTCACCAGCACCGCCAAGATTCTTCGTCGGAAAGAAACTGAAGCAACCAATTGTGCCGAGCACGCCCGCGCGACGGCCTCGATATTCGGCTCCGATCGCTTGGCAAGCGTCCTCCACGATCGCCACTTTGTGCCTCACGGCCAATCGCCAGAGTGGTTCCATGTTGGCACATTTTCCAAACAAATGGACTGGCATGATGGCCTTTGTGCGCGGCGTGATCGCGGCAGCAACCGCTTCGGGATCGAGATTGAACGTGACTGGATCAATATCGACAAAGACCGGTTTCGCACCGGCTCGGCAAATTGAACTGGCCGTTGCGAAGAAGGTGAAGGGGCTGGTGATAACTTCGTCACCCGGCTCAACGTTGAGTGCCATCAAGGCGAGGATCAGGGCATCGGTCCCGGACGCGCAGCCGATTGCTTCGCGCGAATCGCAATGCTTAGCGATCTCGGTTTCGAGTTCGCTGACTTCTTCGCCCAGAATAAATTTCTGCTCGGCGAGCACTCGCCCCACCGCAGCGGTGACATCATGAGCGATCGCTTGATGCTGCGCAATCAAGGAGATAAACGGGACTGGTTCTTGAACGGTATGGGGACTCAGCGTGAGTTCAGACATCAGCGAATCCTTTCGCAAGTATGTTTCTGTCCGCGCCAGAATTGAGAACGCCTTCCTGGCGTTCAGCTCACAAGGCAGAACGATTCATTCGGCCTCAAAAGAAAATGATTAGGTCGCACGAACGGGGGCGGGTTCTAGGTCGTCCGTAAAGATGGGGTCAAGGTGACTTGCGAGTGAAGCACATGACGGGGCGTACGACGCACTTTGCGGCGGCGGCCTGTTGGTTCAGAAGTCGCTGGGACGAAATCGATAGAGTTGGGTTTCGGGGAGGGTTGATTTCGGGGAGATCCCAAGGGGCAACAGCTCCAAGCCGCCATCAACACGCTCTGCCGAATCGTCCGCTTCACCGCCCGACAAGACAAACGCAAAAATCCCAGCACATTCCAGCAACTCAACGGCCCCAGTCAATTGACTTGGAGCTTAACTTGATGCCTATGTGGGATGGGCCAAGAGACTCGTTCCATTCTATTTACGGGACAGCGTTTTGAAACGGGACGGAATTGAAGAGGGCACGGACGGTCCATGCAAAACCCCTGTCCAAGAACTTCGCCGTGTTTTTGTAGGGCGGGCACTCCTGCCCGTCGTCTGAACTTTCGACGGGCAAGAGTGCCCGTCCTACGGTCTCAAGGCCGACTTACTCGCGCGGGGCCATCAACACCGAAGCGGGGTCAGCAGGCACATCAACGGCGGGCAAAATACGTCCCGTTGTCGGGTCAAACTCCGGGACGATCCGGAACAAATCCCAGCGACCTGCACGCTCGATGTCGGCTTCGAGACCAAGTTCAATCAGATTCCGTCCGCCGAGACTGTCACGTAACACGCCGAGCAATTCCCGCATCGGCTGGCAGCGACAGTTGAAGAGGTCCATCACGAGCCGCAACGAATCGCCGCCCCATTGCGGCCATTTGCGAGCGGCCCAAACGCCGGTCGCAATTGCTCCTGCGCAGAGCGCATCATCGGTCGAGATCGCTCCGTCGGTCCCCGCACACACGAGATGAATCGGACGCTGCTCGTCGGCCAGCAGTGCGATCAACGCATGCAGACTATTAAAACTCCCCAACAGAATGCGATCGGCGTTGCGGCAATGTTGCAGAGCTTTCGTGCCGTTAGTCGTCGTGAAGACGACCGTCTTCCCACCAACAGCCAGGGGCGCATATTTCGTCGGCGAGTTGTCGAGATCGAAGCCAGGAATCAACTGTCCATGACGCTCGCCTCCCAAAATCACGCCGGCATTCGCACGAGCTTCCGCCGAGGGAAGCGCGTCAGCGGCTCCACGTTTAACTCCTGCGATGTCGGCGGCAAGCGTGTGAGCCTCCTCGATCGACTGACATGGAATGACGGTTGTCGCACCGTTGGCCAAAGCGTGAGTGATCGTGGTCGTCGCTCGTAAGACGTCGATGACGACCACGACCACGCCACGCAGTTGGTCTTCGGAAACGAGTTGCGGCAGCAAATGAACTTGAAGATCGTGAGGCATGTCTGCAGATCGGTTGTGAGGAAAGCGAGGCGTTCATCGTCCAAGCAACAGGTCGGCAGCACGGCGTCAACTCCCCGCCTCGCTGTAATTTGGACAGGGCTGACTTGACCAGCAAGCGACGCGATTTCGCGCATCCGATCAGGCTGGCAAGCGTGCCCAACGTTTTGCGGGACAGAGCCTAGTCTGAAACTGCTTGCGGGCATACTCCCCCGGCTGATGAATTATCCTGACTGAGCTTCGTTTTGATTGACGCCGAGCGAGTTCAATTTCATGTGTCAGTGCTTCAGCTTTACGATGACCTGCAAGCGATTCCCCAAAGGCGGCTTTTGTGCTTCAAATAATTAACAACCCTTCAGCCAGCGGCTCGGGCATGAAAAAATCGTCAACCGACTGGTACGAGACTTGTTGATAATCACTATGCCGCTGAGACGCTCTGGCAGTCACGCGACGGAATGAAACGATTTTTCAGATTGAACCGGCAGTAGAATGATCGAGTAACGCGGCAGTTGCCGCAGATTTGATGATGTTGAATGACCGCTGGTCAGTCGCTCGCTCGCGAGGTTGAATTTGGTGAAGTTGTTCACGATTGAGAACATTGTTAATGACGTGGTGTTTGTTTTTCTTGACGCGCGAGACATTTGAAATTCATCGTCGCCAATCACGCGCGATCTCCGCAGTGAGTCGCTAAAAAAACCTGTACTCCCCGTAATGGTTGAGTTTGCGTCGAGATTTCGCTCGTGAGGCGTTTCGACAACGCGGCTGCCAATTCGATGGCGGCCTTTCTTGGCATGTCTTCTGCCTTGCTTTGTACTGTCCGAACAGTGCCTTGTGGTTGAGTTGTCCGGTGTGACAACGCCTCACATCAAAGCCCCTCTCCAGCGTTCGGACGTCAATTTCAAATTCATGCTCGTTGTGAGTCGCCGAGTGAAGGTGAGAGAGCATTCGGCATCAGCTCACATCTGAGTCCCTTGGAACGCCGCTGTTTGGCGGCGTTCCTTTGATACACGGCTCGTCCCCTCAATGACGGGTTGCTGTCCTGTGCGCAGGAGATTGGGTTGTTGTCGGCCGACCGCAATCCACGGTTGTTGTCGTGGGATTTTTCTCGCTCTCGCGACTTTGGTGGTGTGCTTCAACGAGAGGATCAGACTTGTTGAAGGACAATTGCTGCCGCGGCCAAAACGGGATTGGTATCTCGCCAGTTCCGCTGAGATGTGTCTCTCAATCTCACTAGGTCTCAAAAAAAGGAACGGTTCACAATGCGTAAGCTCTTTAATGACGAAGCTGGTTTCGTTGTCTCGGCCGAGTTGGTTCTCGTCCTGACGATCGCTGTCCTGGGCATGGTTGTCGGCTTGACCGCCGTCCGTGACTCGATCTCCCAAGAATTGGTCGACCTCTCCGACGCGTTCGGTGCTGTCAACCAAACCTACAACGTCGCTGGAATCTCCAAGGCGAAGTTGGCTGGCAAGGCTCACGCGGCTGTCGGTGGCTTCGGCTTCAACGACAACGCTGACGACTGCGATTGCAAAGGTCTGACCATCACCGACGTGTGTGGCAAGACCGACATCAGCGGTGGTGCAGCGAACGACGGAAATCCATAAGCCTCGCTTCGGTCTGAATCTCTTCAGAATACCAACGCCGCCACGGCTCGTTCGTGGCGGCGTTTGGTTGTTTTCAAAACGTCCAGAGTTGAGGACGAACTTGTCCTCAACTGAAGAACCTGAGTTCCCCCTCATTCAGGTTTGAAACGGTTGAATGTCCCCATCACCAACGGATCAGATTTGTGGTGAAGACAACAGCCGCCGTGTTGTCGAAATTGCTTTCTTCAACAGGGGAGAATTTCCTCTCATTCTCATTATGTCTAAAAAGGAACGGCCTCTCATGCACAAATTATTTAACGACGAAGCCGGCTTCGTTGTCTCGGCCGAATTGGTTCTTGTCCTGACGATCGCTGTTCTGGGCATGGTTGTTGGTTTGACCGCCGTCCGTGACTCGATCTCTCAAGAATTGATCGACCTCTCCGACTCGTTCGGCGCGATCAATCAAACTTTCAATGTCGGTGGAATTTCGAAGGCGAAGAATTCTGGTGTTGCTGCGGCTTCATTCCACGCCCGCGTCGGTGGCTTCGGCTTCAACGACAACGCAGACGACTGCGATTGCCAAGGTCTGACGATTACCGACGTCTGCGGTAAGACCGACATCAGCACCGGTGCGGCGAACGACGGAAATCCGTAGTCCGCGTTTCGGTCTGAATCTATTCAGAATGCCAAAGCCGCCACGGTTGATCCGTGGCGGCTTTAGGCCGTTTGAGAATCCTGCAGGAGTGAGGACGAGCATTGGCCAGATGATCGTCCTCGAAAAGAGAACCTGAGCCGTCCCCGCTCAGGTTTGAAGTGGTTGATGACTTGCTTGGCCAGTGGATCAGATTGGCGGTGAGGAGCGCAGCCATCATGTTGTCGGAATTGGCCTTTCGACAACGAGGGGAGATTTGTCTCTCAGTCTCAAGGAAAAGGAAGAAAGATTATGCGCAAATTGTTCAATGACGAAGCTGGCTTCGTGGTGTCTGCCGAGCTGGTGCTCGTGCTGACCATCGCGGTGCTCGGCACGGTGGTCGGTCTGACCGCCGTTCGCGACTCGTTGTCGCAAGAATTGGTCGACATCTCCGACGCGTTCGGTGCTGTCAACCAAACCTACAACGTCGTCGGAATTTCGAAGGCGAAGTTGGCTGGCAAGGCTCACGCCGCTGTTGGTGGCTTTGGCTTCAACGACAACGCTGACGACTGCGACTGCCGCGGTCTGACCATCACTGACGTCTGCGGTAAGACCGATGTCAGCGCTGGTGCTGCGAACGACGGCAACTAGTTTTCGTCCGTTTCTGCACTGCAGTTTCAATGAGCCGTCAAGGAGTTTCCTTGACGGCTTTTTTCATTTCAGTGGCTTGGAGTAGCCGCTAAGCACGACGCGCCGGCGAGCGTTCGTGTTTGAACCACTCGCTGGCGCGTCGTTCTGTCATGAAAATCAAGACGAACTTATGTTGGTCCATCGGACTCAATAACTGGGAGGCTAGTGAGGTCATAGCTCTTGCGCCACGACGAAGGCCACGATGCTGGTAATCGGCAGCGTCAGCAACAACGCACCGATTCGCGGCGAGCGTCGTGAGAGTTCAGAGACTCCGACCACAACCGAGCCGGCGATCACGAATCGCCGCAGCAGGTTCAACATGAAAAATCCTTTCAGCCGAGTGCGGACTTTCGAGCCGGGCGAACATCGGATGAAGTGCCCGGTCTCGGCCGCAGCAATCGCAATGCGTTGAAGACGACCGCGAGCGACACGCCCATGTCGGCGGCGATGGCGGTCCAGAGATTGGCGTGGCCGAGGATTGTGAGCAGCACGAACGCCGCTTTCACGCCGAGTGATGCGGTGATGTTTTGGCGGATGATGCGCAGCGTGCGGTGCGAGTGGGCGATCAGCCACGCGACGCGTGAGAGGTCGTCGCTCATCAGGGCGATGTCGGCGGTTTCGAGGGCGGCGTCGGTTCCGGCGGCTCCCATTGCGATGCCGAGACTGGCGCGGGCCATTGCGGGAGCGTCGTTCACGCCGTCGCCGATCATGCCGACGATGCCGTGACGCGAGACCAGTTCTTCGACGGCAGCGACCTTGTCCTCGGGTAGCAGTTCGGCGCGAACATCGTCGATACCAACCGCCAACGCGACGTTTGCGGCGGCGGCGGAATTGTCGCCGCTCAGCATAACGAGACGTTGGATGCCGGCTCGATGCATCGCGGCGAGAGCGTCTTTCGCGTTCGGGCGAATCGCGTCGCCCAGCGCGATCAGGCCGCAGACGTGTTCGTGGGCGGCAATCACCACGACGCTGTGACCTCGTGCGGCGAGTTGTTCCATGCGGTCGTGAAGTTCGGGAGTTTCCTCGCCGCGTTGCTCGAATGCTCGGTGCGAGCCGATCCAGACAGCCTGACCGTTGAGCTTCGCGGTCGCACCTTTGCCGGAAATCGCTTGGAAGTCCTCGGCCGATGGCGGACTCAGACCGAGCGACTTCGCATGGCGGACGATGGCCTCGGCCAGCGGGTGTTGCGAGCGGGCTTCAATGGCGGCGGCAATGTCGAGAACTTCGTGCTCGGTGTGGCCGTTCAATGCGACGATCTCTTTCACTTCGGGACGACCGACCGTGAGCGTGCCGGTCTTGTCGAGGGCGA
>JAYUFI010000687.1:0-4293 GCA_043738805.1 Planctomycetaceae bacterium
GCGATCGCCGTGAAGATGCCCGCCTCTGGCGGACATCCACTCGCTCCGGAGATGCCCAAGCACAACGGCAGAGCGATCAAGAAGACCATGAACCCAGACAAAAAGTCCTGCAAAAGATTGGGAGATGACCGACTTGCCTCTGGAGCGACAGATGCTTGGGACATAGTTTGACAGAACCTTGTTTCGGGATGAGATACGAACCAACTCACAATCACCCGCAACCGAACTTAGGACATGAGGAAAAATGACTTCGTGTTTTTGTCGCCCGGTTTTTCAAACCGGGGGCAGTTCGACCGGTTTGAAAAACCGGTCTACGGAATCATTCTTCCTCGCCTCCTTACCGTGTCCCCGTCGGGATCACTGCCGGGGGATACCTGGCAACCGTATGCGAGACCTAATGATAGCTGATAGCTTTCTTCGGATTACATGTCAGAAAGAGAAACGTTCCGTTTCGCGGATGATGATCCTGACGCTGGTGTGTTGTTCGGAGCGCCGCTGTCATGGAAAAGTCATCGGACTTGTGTTGCAATCACGGCCTTATGACTCAACGCATCTATCTCGACAACAACGCCACGACGCGACCGTGGCCCGAAGTGATTGACTCGGTCGCGTATCACTTGCAGCACAGCTATGCCAATCCCGGCAGCCGACATGCCGAAGGTCGGCAAGCGCGCAAAGTGCTTGAAGCAGCGCGCGAGTCGATTGCCGCGATCCTCGGCGCTCAGCCGGAGGAGTTGGTCTTCACGAGTGGTGGAACGGAAGCCTCGAACCTCGCGCTGTTCGGAGCCGCCGACTCGCGGTCACCGGGAACGATCGCGCTAACGGCCGGCGAGCATCCCGCAACGCTGGAAACTTGCCGAGCGCTTCAGTCACGCGGCTGGAAATTGGAAACGCTGCCGGTGGAACGCGACGGGAGGCTGCTCACTGCGGAGTCCGGAAATTCATCGCCGCTCTCCGAGGACCTGAGGATCGCGACGGTGATTCTCGCTCACAACGAAACCGGAGTCATTCAAGAGGTGCGACCGCTGACGCAGCTTTGTCGCGAGCACAACGTCTTCTGCCACCTGGATGGCGTGCAAGCGGTCGGCAAGATCGAGGTCAACTTCGCGGAACTCGGAGCGACCTCGTTGGCGTTCGGGGCTCACAAGTTTCACGGGCCGCGCGGGATTGGCGGATTGTTGCTGCGTCACGGCGTCAAGCTGGCTCCGTTTGAATTCGGCGGGCATCAAGAATCGGGGCGACGTCCAGGGACTGAACTGGTGGCGCTCGCCGCCGGGATGGCCCAAGCGCTGGAGCTCTGGCACAACGAGCGAGATGAGCGATCGGCCCAATTGCGACAACTTCGTGATCGACTGGAGTCGGGATTACTCGACCGCTCCCCGTGGGCCGTGGTGAACGGTTCGCGCACACAGCGATTGCCCAACACGCTCAACATCGCCTTTCCCGGCTGCGACGGCGAAGCGATCTTGGTGGCACTCGATCTGGACGGAATCGCCTGCTCGCTGGGCAGCACCTGCGCCAGCGGTTCCGCCGAGCCGGCACCGGCCCTCGTCGCGATGGGTGTTCCCCCGGAAATCTACAAGGCGTCCGTTCGCTTCACCGTCGGCCTGACCAACACGCTCGAAGAAATGGACACGGCAATCGACCGAATCAGCCAAGTCGTCCAACGTCTGCGTGGGTCAAAAACAACAGACTGACGCTGTCCATGTGGAAGACCAAGACCGCGACAACCAAGCCACCGCAGACCACAATTCTTGGCCGCATTTTTTCCTCTGGCGAGAAGAGATTGGCGCAGCCGAGTTTTTGCAGGCAGGGAAAGTCCGCGCCGCCGACAACCGAGGCATTCCTCCTTTGACCTGGATTCCGGTGATAGCCTGCCAGCGGCATATTAGAAATATGCCCGCCAGCGGGCTATCACCCAATCTGCCGCTCGCGGCCTTTGCCATCAAACAACCACTGGTCACACGACTGGCACTGCTTGACAAAGTCTTGCACCAATGGCAACTTGCGCCAGCATGTCGTGCGGAAATCGTCACGAAGCAAACTGTGCTAGCCCGCGTTCCGCAGCCTCAACTGTTATGCCGCTAAGTTCCCATTCCAGGAGGTTCACTAATGATCGAGAATCGAAATAATGCGATTCAGCAGTTCGTGTCTTCCCCGGTCCACCGCACGATCTGCGTCCAGATGTTGACCGTAGTGTTAATGATGCTGCTTTCCTGCGTTGTGCTGGTGAATACGCTGCCCACTTCATACCTGAACAATCTCGTGCCTTTGACGATCGCATCTGGCTTGCTGATGCTGTTCTATTTTGGCAACAAATATCAACGTGCCGTTTCTCGAATGATCGAAACCGCTGGTTTAATGTGCGATCGGTGCGGAAAATCAAGCATCACTCGGCCTGATCACGTTCGCTTCACCTCAGCTTCTCAAATGCCCAGTTCTAAATGCGAATCTTGCGGGCACCCACTATAGCACAACCAAGGGCAGTTGCGTCGACGGAAAAGCGATAGCGGCATAACAAGGCGTTGCACCGGAGTGGCGGCCGGTGGGTTTTCTGTTTGTCAAGCATCCGCCGGCCGCCACCCGGTGAACGCAGTCGTTCGCCGTGTAGGACCCATACATCAGGTTCAAGTCCGCGCGTTACACAAAACAAAAGTTTCGGACAAAACTAATGGATGCTCAATCACTCGCCGAGTCGTTTCCGCCAGGGATTGAACTCCCGCCCGAATTACGATCTCTGTGCTACTGGGTCGAAGAAAACGGGTATCCGATAAGCGGATACTTTGAGCTTTGTGAGCACGACGACGAAACAATTCGTTGTTGGTTTGGATCCGATGCTGCTGTGGGTGAACTCGCTCAATTTGGTGCTGGCCCCGATGGATCACTGTATTGCCTTTGGCGTTCTCCGGATGGCGGCACCCCGATCGTCCATATGGGTTTCGAAGGGCAAAATAACTTCGTACTGGCGTCGTCCCCTGTTGACTTCCTGAGGCTGCTTGCTGTCGGTTACGACGAAATTGGATTTGCCGATCTCGATGCGCCGCCCGTGGAAGACGAGGGCGATCCAACTGTCAACGTGCTATTTCAACGTTGGGTCGCAGACACGTTCAAAGCGGCGATTCCCAGCACAGGCTCAGAAATCGTTGCTCCCGCCCAGGCGTCACATGACGACTTCCAGGCGTGGATCGAGCCTCGTTGCGGATGATTCGGCGAACAAAGAAATGCATGCCAGTTGCGTGTCACGCGTTTCCTGATGCTGAGTCAACCGGCCGCAACCACGTGATTTCAGACGTTCAGCGGCGTTCATGACGGAGCATGGCCCAAATTCGGCGACGGCGGAGTTGGAATTGCGCGGAACGTTGGGTACGCGAACTCAATCTTGTTGGTTTGTAAAACGGCTCGCAGGACGTGGATGTTGAGCCGATCTTGCAGCGTGGGGCGGCGGCGCGGATGAGCGAGGAATCTCAGTGTGAGTTCGATGCCGTTGTTGCCTGGCCACGTTCGCACGACAGGATCGGTCGAGTCCACTTGGATCGACAACTCGGACGCCATGTGCTGAATTTGCGAGTAAGCCTGTGCCGCCGTCTGCGTGATCTCTCGTTCGGAGAGCGCTGCTTCGAGCAGCTTTTCGCGAGCCAGTTCCCAATCACTTTCATACGTGACGACATACGTCAGCGAACACCACACGAACGGAAACCCGCGCGTGTAATTCACGAGCGGCTGCTTAAAAACCTGATTGTTCATGAGCACCGTCAGGCCGCCGGTCAGAGTGCCGCTGATCGTGGCTTGATCGGAATGCGGAGCACATTGTTGCAACGTCGTGTGCGTGAAGCTGACGTCGATCACTTCCCCTTGATGTTCGCCAATTGCGATCCAATCGCCCGTGCGAAAGCCGCGCGAGCCTTTGATAAAAAACCACGCGGCAAAACTGGCGACGAGTTCTTGCAACGCAATCGTGATCCCAGCGACCGACAAACCAAACAGAGTCAGCAAATTGGAATACTGATCGGAAAAGACAAACACGAGCCCAACCACAATCACGAGCGCCGTGAGTAGCGATAACACTTTGTTGAGGAAGTACCGGCGTTGCAGATCGACGATGCGACGGATGACGAACACGCGCAGAACCATCATCAGCAACAACACACCCACGAAGGCTCCGATGATTCGCAGCAGATGCTTCCACCAATGATTCAACTCTTGCTCTTCTTGGATCGCGGCGGCTTCTTTCGCCTTTGCCGTCGCTTCGGCAAGCAACATCTCCTGACGCCGTTCGAGAATCTCGTCGGTGAG
>JAYUFI010000688.1:0-11364 GCA_043738805.1 Planctomycetaceae bacterium
CTTCAACCTCGTCGCTTACGACTCGGCGGTTGAGAGCTATCGTCCAGAGTTGCAACGCGCCGATGAAGCGACCATCAAATCGGCCACCAGTTTCGTGGACGGCCTCTATATCGGCGGCGGCACGAACATCGACGGCGCATTGCAGACGGCGCTCGCTCAACTGACCGATCCGAAGCGTCCCAGCTATGTGCTCTTCTTGACCGACGGCATCCCCACTGTCGGCGAGATGAATGAGCAACGCATCGCGGCGAAGGCCAAAGAGGCGAACAAGGTCAACGCGCGACTCTTCAACTTCGGCGTCGGCTTTGACGTCAACAGCCGCTTGCTCGACCGCATCTCGCGCGATCATCGCGGCCAGTCGGTTTATGTTCGCCCGAATGAAAACATCGAAGCTTCTGTGTCGAGCCTCTATCGCAAGATCGGTTCGCCCGTGTTGACCGACATCGCGATCAACGTCGAACTCGATGCGGTCATCCCTGCTGGCACCGCAGGTCCGATCAATCGCACCTATCCCCGCCAACTGACCGACTTGTCCCAAGGCGAGCAACTCGTGTGGGTGGGCCGCTATCGACACGCTGGTCCGGCCAAGATCACGCTCGCCGGTGTCGCGGCCGACGAACACAAGACGTTCACATTCCCCGCGAAGTTCGTCACGAAGTCCAACGACGAGACGTTCGGGTTCGTCGAAAAACTGTGGGCCACACGTCGCATCGGTGAGATCATCGACGAACTCGACCTGCGTGGCCAAAACCAAGAGCTGGTCGATGAACTTGTGCGGCTCTCGATTCAACACGGCATCATGACGCCGTACACGAGCTTCCTTGCCGACGAAAACGTATCGCTCGCCGACCGCAGCAACGCCACGCGAGCCGGTGATGTCAGTCGTCGTGAACTCAGCAAAGCCGACGGTGTCGAAGGGTTTGCACAGCGTGCCTTCAAAGGACAACTGCAAAACTCAAATCAAGCGGCGGGTACAGCCGGAGCCTCGTCGGGACCGGTCGATAAAAAGATGGCCAGTCCAGCACTCGGCGCGATCACTACGTCACCATTGAGCCGAGGCGGCAACAAACCCAATCGCACGAGCGGCGGATTCGCTGAAGACAGGCTCTCCGATAAGTCCGAGCCAACCGATTTGAACCTGCGTCAAGTCGGCCAGAAGACGTTCTTCCGCAAGAACAAGCAATGGCAAGATTCCACCGTCACCGACGAGCAATCCAAGAATGCGATCCGCGTGAAGCAATTCAGCCGCGAATACTTTGACCTCGCCGCCAAACACAGCGGTGCGCTCGCCAAGTACATCGCCTTCGACGAACCGGTCCTAGTCAACCTCGATGACAAGACTTACCAGATTGATCCCGACGAACCTGAGAAGTCGTAAGGCTAAAAAAATAGGGCGGCTCTCCAGGGCCGTCCGGTCGGGCCTGGAGAGCCGCCCTACGACGGATGGGAAAACAGAGAGGGGGTAAGTCGTTTCCCGTCGAGTCGGACGATTACTTTTATCAGCTCATGCGGTACGTCGAACGCGACGCGCTACGTGCCAATTTTTGTGAACGTACTGAGGGCTGGCGCTGAGGAAGTTTGTGGCGTCGCGTCAAAGGCTCGGTGGATCAGCGCAAGCTGCTCTCCGATTGGCCCGTTGCCCGTCCTCGCCAATGGGTGGAGCACGTCAATCGTCCGCAGTCTGATGCGGAGTTATTGACCTTCAGATTGATATTTTCGCAGGCGTGAGAAGGTGTTGTCGTATCGGACATGAGAAGACATGGAAGCCCTCAAGAGTTGGAACGGAAACGTTTCAAGGCGATCGAACTGAGTCAGGGCGGGATGTCGAATCAGGATCTCGCGCAATCGCTGGAGCTGTCGGTTCGCTCGATCCAGGGTTGGCGCGGCTGCACGATGACGGTTGCAAACGGGACAAGGCCAGTAATCGGACGCGGCACTTCGATCAGTATTGCCTGCAGATTGGGTTGCACATGTTCAACCCAATCTGCTCGTCGCTGCGTGCGGTGCAGCATTGGGGTCGCTGTCGGAAGCCGCGACGGTGTTTGATTCTGATCGGTTGTTCGAGATCATTCAGGAGCTCGGCGGGCAATTGCAGCCGATCGCCCAGGACGCGCGGCTCAAGGATGTCACGCTGACCAAGATGCTGACGTTAGTCGATGCCACGTTGATCAAAGCCTTGCTGCGGGTGATGGCGGCATCGGTGCTCAAGGCTCAGACGGGCAGCGGACTGGTGAAGTGGCGTTTGCATTCGCAGTTTGAAGTGGACCGCTAGGTCTCGTCGCGGGTCGCGCGGCGCATGTGCACTCGGACTAGATCGTGTCGCTGGGTCAACGCTCGAAGAAGAGCGATCAACCCGATCACAAAATGCGGCTGGTGATCGTGAAGATCAAGCCACATGTCTCAGCGGGCAAGTATCAAGGCGGTTCCAGAGGCGTGGACTCCGACGGCTTCCTACGGATCGCGACCAACCTGCTGGATGTCCCCGCCGAGATCATCTCGCTGCTGTCTCACTATCGCTGGACGATCGAGATTTTCTTCCGCACGTTCAAGTACCTGCTCGGCTGCCGGCATCTCCTGAGCCACAACCAGAACGGCATCGAGATTCAGGCGTACTGCGCGATCATCGCGTGTTTGTTGATCAGCCTCTGGACCGGCCACCAGCCGACGAAGCGGGCCCATGAAATGATCTGCTACTACCTGATCGGCTGGACCGACGAAACCACGCTGACCGCTCACATCCAAACGGCAACAGCACGACGACGCCAAAAAACGCGGATCTGGTTTTCGAGGATCACCGCGCGACAAACGTCCGTGCCGCTTTCTGCGGCGCGCTGAGGTGCGCACGCCAGCCACTCGCGTACCACTCACGCACTGACACCGCCGGTATTCATCCCGAAGTGACCGGCAACGTTGATGCCCCATGCTCCCGACAGCCACGATCAATCGGTGTGCCGAACAGGATTGGGGGATGGCACTTTGCTTTCTCCCCGACGAGCATCACCCTGCGACAAAAGCGGATCGAGTTGCGATTCACCATGTCTGGGATGACCGGTTGATCGCGTTTGTTGAGGTTGTTTCTCAGAGCAACAAAGACTGTCGCCACTCGACCGATCAATTCTTGACGAAGTTGCTGGATGCGTTTTACCTGGTTCTCTGTCCCGTAAATCCGTAGGACGGGCACTCCTGCCCGTCGAAATCACCGTAAAATGACGGGCAAGAGTGCCCGCCCTACGAGATCTCTACCATTTGCGGGACAGAGCCTAATGCTACGCCATTCACACGAGCCGTTCGATCGTCCGGCCCTCGGGGACGAGAAACACGGGGCGGTTCTCGCGCGTGTAGGTCGGCGTCTCGCGATCGATCCCCAAGAACTCGATCACCGTTGCCGCGTAGTCGTCCAACGTGTAGGGCTGATCGAGCACGTAGCCGCCATCTTTGTCGGTCTTGCCGATGACCTGACCGCCGCGCACACCCGCTCCGGCAAACGCGATGCTGAAGGCATTCGACCAGTGATCGCGCCCTTGAAACTTGTTGAGCTTCGGCGTCCGACCAAACTCGGTCACAAAGCAGACCAACGTTTCCGATAGCAGACCTCGATCGTGCAGATCGCCCAACAACGCGGCGAAGGCCCGATCGGTACTGCCAGTCATGACCCAATGGGCAATGCCGTATCGTCCTTCGCCACCCGCTTTGTTGCGAACCGTTCCGCACGAACCGGACGTGTAGATTTCATCGTGATGGTCCCAGTTCATGTTGAAGCCACCGGGTGTTGTTGGCGATTCGTTCTCGCGAACGTCGAGCGCCACCACGCGGACTCCCGATTCGACCAACCGCCGCGCCAGGAGATAACACTGACCGCGATGTCCCATGCCATATTGCTCACGAGTGGCCGCTGATTCCTGCGTGAGATCAAACGCAGTCTGTGTCCGCGGGTTGCTGAGCATGTCAAAGGCGTGCTCGAAGAAGCCAGTCATCTCTCGCGACTTGCTAACGTCTGTGGGATTCCCCGAAGTTAGTAAACCGACGTCGAGATTGCTGAGCAGATCACGACGATTTCGGAAGCGGCGATCATCTAGCCCACCGATCAGACCGAGATCCGCAACCTTCCATCCTGGCTGCGACAGATTCGTTCCTTGAGTCCGAAACGCCTTCCACGCCGGAGACAGAAACCCGGTCGTCGGCGCGTAGCCCGACATCTCACCGTTGCCGGGAATCATCACATAGGGCGGGAGATACTTGGCCGC
Organism: Planctomycetaceae bacterium; assembly: GCA_043738805.1. GTDB lineage: Bacteria > Planctomycetota > Planctomycetia > Planctomycetales > Planctomycetaceae > SXKJ01. The sequence continues at coordinate 4,245 of JAYUFI010000688.1, forward strand.
CGATCCAATCCGTTGCGTGATCGCCGCACCGAGATCGGGCATCTCAACCGCACCACCCGGTTTCACCCCTTGCAGGACATACTTGGCCCCGGCTCCATGATCGTTGATCGTGTGGCACATCGACCGGACCACCGCCAGCTTGTCGGCGTGTCGAGCCACATTCGGCAGCAACGAGGTCAACTGCATGCCGGACACATTCGTGTCGATCGGCTGATAGGGACTGCGATGCTCCGCAATCGTCTCCGGCTTGGGATCCCACGTATCCATGTGGGACATCCCTCCTTGCTCGAAGACGATGATCACTTGCTTGGCACGAGCTTTCGTCGAATCGCTCGCGATCAGCTTTGATCCAAACAGACCGGACAGACCGCCGGTCAGTCCTATACCCAAGAAGTTACGTCGTCGCATGAGAGCGAAACCTGTTAAGCGTAGAGCGGGCGGCTCGCCTGCTTGATGACTGTATTACAAGACACAGGCGAGCCGCCTGTGCTACGGACTTAAGAGCGGACCAATATAACGCACATCGGCGCAAAGGCACGTGCGGCTTCCGTTCGTTCGAGCAAGAAGTCGGACCAGCGTGATTCCAGAACGGACTCCCGTTAGAAAATGCCCTCTCACCATCTCAGTCAACTCACTACGAGAGGGCTTCTCATGCAGGGCATCGTTCGCGCGGTTCTGGTGTTATTTCTGTGGGTCGCAGCCACTTCTTGCCCGACCTCCAACGTGGCGATCGCTCAAGAGACGCCGCAGCCGGAAAGTTACCTCCGCCTGCATTACGTCAAACACGAGCACATGATTCCGATGCGTGATGGCGTGAAGCTCTTCACTTCGGTCTTCGTGCCGCGAGACACCACGCAGAAGTATCCGATCCTCATCAAGCGGACGCCATACTCGTGCAGTCCCTACGGTGAGGACAAGTATCCGGCGAAGGTCGGCCCTAGCGAGCACTTCGTGAAGGCGGGATACATCCTGGTCAATCAAGATGTTCGCGGCCGGTTCGCATCGGAAGGGGAGTTCGTTCAAGTCACACCGCACCTTGCCAACAAGACGAAGCCGACCGAAGTCGACGAAAGCTCGGACACGTATGACACGATCGAATGGCTCATGAAGAACGTTGAGAACCACAACGGCCGAGTCGGCATGTACGGTATCTCGTATCCGGGGTTTTACGCGGCGGCCGGGATGATCGACGCGCATCCGGCACTCAAAGCAGTCTCGCCGCAGGCCCCCGTCGGTGATTGGTACTTCGATGACTTCCTGCATCACGGCTCGTTTTTTTTGGCGCACGCTTTCAAGTGGCTCACGGGCAATGCGACCGAACGTCCCAAGCCGACGACCGAGCCCGCGAAGCCTTACGTCTATCCGACCCCTGACGGTTACAAGCTGTTCCTCGAAGCGAACTCGATCGAGAACATCAACAAGCTTTATCTGAAGGATTCGATCCCGTTTTGGCGGGACATGATGCTGCACCCAAACCGCGACGAGTTCTGGCAGCAGCGGGCGTTGATTCCGCACATGAAAAACGTCGCTCCCGCCGTGATGGTCGTCACCGGCTGGTACGACGCCGAAGACCTTTATGGTTCGTTCAAGATCTACCAATCGGTCGAAGCACAGAACCCGAAGGTCAACAACGTGCTGGTCGTCGGCCCGTGGCATCACGGCGGCTGGTCCTCGGTCGACGGCGACAAACTCGGCCATGTGCCATTCGGATCAAAGACTGGGGCGTTCTATCGAGCTGAGATCGAACTTCCCTTCTTCGAGAAATATCTCAAAGACAAAGAACACTCCGCCCCCGCCGAAGCGACCGTGTTTGAAACCGGGGCCAACGCCTGGCGAACCTTCGATCATTGGCCGCCCAAGCAGACGGAATCGAAAAAACTCTTCGTTCGCGACGGCGGCAAGTTGCAATTCGCCGCTCCCGACGCCGCCGCGAACGACACGCACTTCGACGAGTTTGTCAGCGATCCCAACAAGCCAGTCCCATATTCCGAAACGATCACCCCGCGCATGACGATCGAGTACATGACCGACGACCAACGCTTCACTTCGCGCCGTTCCGATGTGCTGACCTATCAGACCGAGAACCTCGAAGAAGACCTCGTGCTGGCCGGCCCGCTGGAAGCGGACTTGTGGGTCTCGACCACCGGCACCGATGCCGACTGGGTTGTGAAACTGATCGACGTCTTCCCCGACGCTCCCGATGGAACGCTGCTGGCCGGATATCAAATGATGGTCCGCAGCGAAGTCTTCCGAGGCCGCTTTCGCAACGACTACGCGAAGCCCGAACCCTTCAAACCAGGGGAACCAACTCGCGTTCGCTTCGAGTTGCTCGACGTGCTGCATCGCTTCCAAAAGGGACATCGCCTGATGGTGCAGATCCAAAGCACATGGTTTCCGCTCGTCGACCGCAACCCGCAGACGTTCGTGCCGAACATCTACTTTGCGAAGCCCGAAGATTTCCGGAAGGCGACGCACCGCATCTATCGCTCCGCGATGCATCCAACGGGCCTCAGCTTCGGCGTGTTGCCGACACCGAAGAACGTCGGAGCGAAGTAACGAGGCTGATCTACAGTTTTGAAACTGCACGACGTGGGGCACGTTTCCAACGTGCCCAAGAATAAGCACGATGAAATCGTGCTCCACGAAATACTCACGACGCGGAGCGTCGTGCCACACTTTTCAACACGCAGCAACTTCAGGAGACAATCATGCTCACGAGACGAACGTTTTTGGAAACTGTTGGTGCCGGGTTGGTCGGCACTGCGATCGCAAAGAACGCCATTGCCGACGAGCCATCCGAGAAGCGAAAGAAGTTGGCGGTTATCACGACTGAATGGCGTTATCGGTCTCATGCGTGGCACATGGCGGAGCGGTTTCTGGTCGGCTATCCCAAGCACGGTCGCTGGCATCGGCCACCGTTTGATGTCGTGTCGGCGTACGTCGATCAGAAGCCAGAGGGCGACCTGAGTCAAAAGCGAGCGGACGAGTTCGGTTTCAAAATCTATCCGACCATCGCGGAAACGTTGCGTTACGGTGGCGACAAGCTCGCCGTCGATGCTGTGCTGATCATCGGCGAGCACGGCGACTATCCGAAGAACGAAATTGGTCAAAAGCAGTACCCGCGTTATGAGTTCTTCAAGCAAACAACTGACGTCTTCCGCAAAGACGGCCGAGCGGTTCCGATCTTCAACGACAAACATCTGTCGTGGAATTTTGACTGGGCCAAAGAGATGGTGGCCACGTCGCACGAATTGAAGTTTGGGTTCTGCGCGGGATCATCATTGCCGGTCACATGGCGAATGCCGTCCATCGACTTGCCTTACGATGCCGAGGTCGAAGAAATCCTGTGCGTCGCGATGGGTGATGTGGACATCTACGACTTTCACGCGTTGGAAATGATGCAGTGCATGGCCGAACGGCGACGTGGCGGCGAAACGGGAGTCGTCGCCATGCACGCGCTGCGAGGCGACTCCGTCTGGAGGGCAATGGAAGCCGATTCCTGGAAGTCGGGCGGCTGGGACAAGCGGTTGTTTGAAGCGTGCCTGAGTCGCAGCCAGACACTCGCGCAACCGCCGACATTCAGTCACCGCTCACCGACTCCGTCACAGATACGCGAATGGGTCAAAGAGCCGATCGCCTACCGCTTCGAGTACGCCGATGGACTCAAGGCAACCATGCTGCTGATGAACGGCCTCGTCGACGACTTCAACTTCGCCGCTCGATTGAAAGGTCAAACCGAGCCGCTCTCGACGATGTTTTATCTGCCACCGAATCCCAACGTGACGTACTCCGCCGCGCTGATGTCGAAAGCCGAGGAAACCTTTCTCACCAACAAAGCCCCCTACCCTCCTGAGCGAACGCTGCTCACTTCCGGCCTCGTCGCCGCCGGCCTGAAGTCACTCGCCGCTGGCCAAAAGCGGATCGAGACGCCGCATTTATCCGTCCGTTACACTGTGCCGCGTGAGTCCACGTTTTGGCAAAGTTGATTGGTTGGACAACGAGCATGAGCGCTGTTGTCACAATCTCACCACGGGCAAAAGTAGACGAACGACTTCACGGTTCTGATTTCTGCAATCCTCGCACTGTCTGTGCCGCGCGATGCCATTCTGCGGAAGTTCTTGGTTGTCCCAAAGCCTCAAACAAGTCGGCCAGTTCGTCCATGAGCTGCGGGTCTTGGGGAGCGGTTTCTCGCTGGGTGTTGATCTCTAGCATCCGACGTTTCAGTTCGGAAAGTCGGCGATTCTCCTGAAGGTGTTTGGTCGCTCCAGAAGAATCTCCTTGGCGACGAAGTATCTGCGACAGGCGATAGTGAGCTTCGTCGTGATGCGGGGCGATCTGCAAGCAGCGTTCAAAATCGGATTGAGCCGTGGCAAGCTGTTCTTGTTCGGCTCTCACGGTCCCACGCAGCAGGAGCGCTGGCAGATTTTCGCGGTCCTTCTCAAGCACTTCATTGAGTAACTGCTCCGCACCATCCCGATCACCTCTGGAACGTTTCAACTGAGCCAAACGCAATTGATCGTCAATGAGCGCCACCGCTCCATGCAGGACTTCCGTCACTAGTGGCTCGGCTGCGGAAAACTGTCCGAGAATAATCAACAGTTGCGCGAGTTCTCGACGGGACGACAATCCGATTGGCTGAGCGATTGAGCTTTGCGCAACAGCCTGACGATAGGCCTCGACGGCTTCCGTGAATCGACCGAGTGCCTGTTCCGTGATCCCCACGGCGCGCCAACATTCCGCACGCGAACCGGACAGCCGGCGGAGCTCCTGCACCAACTCGGTTGCTTCCTTTTCGGAAAGTGTGCTCACCTTCGCGGGTAGCACTAGAGTCAGGACTCGCGCTCGCTCGCGACCAAATTGCAGCGCTGCCGTGAGGGCTATGTCGGCCAACAAGGTGTGATGCGCGGCCTGTGCTTCCTCGATCAACGCACACCAGTCGGCGACCTGGCATTGGTTCGGCTGTTTGATCTGTGCATACGCGCCCAATGCCTCCAATGGCTTCTCCAGCGCTAATTGAGCACGGCACCGAATCAGCCACGCTTGCGAGCCCTTTCCCGTACCGGCATTGAGTGCCGCCTCTGCCAACTCGTCGGCTTGCGCGGGATCGCGAGCCAAAATCCCTTCGGCCTGTCGCAGCCAGCGCCACGGCGATGTCGACCACCAGAGCCCGACCACCATCACGGCGACGACAACGCTCACGCTCACGGAGATTATGCGCGGGTGCGGCTGGGGTGGAGAATCTGGTGCCGCAAGACGTTTAGGGCGACTCATCCCCCATTCCTTCCCGCAGACGGTGATGGAGAGAAGCGGTCAGTCCACGAAAGACCTCCCGTCGGCCTGAGAGCCAGCGAACGGAAACATCCGCGCTCGTCCGATCTTGCTCCAAGGCAAACGACGCTCGCGGATCGACATGTGAGGCAAAGCTCACACCGGCACGCATCGGAATTGTCACCCGGCGCTGGAACGCTTCGAGGCTGACGTCGGCGCCGACCCCCGATGAGTTACCGCCGCGTGCCTCCAAGGAAATCGTCAGCCATTGAGCCGGAGGTTTTCGGTGCCGAAGAAGCGTGATCGGTTCTTCCAATCCACTCACGACCATTTCCAAACCACCATCGCCATTGAGATCCGCTACCGCAGAACCACGCGCCGCATGTCGTTGACGAAAATAACTTCCCGCCTGTGGACTCACATCCACGAAACGCCGTCCAGACTCGTTCTGGAAAACAAATGATGGCTGCCAGAACGGCGACTGGCCGGTGCGATACAGCACATGCCCATTGAGCACGTACCAGTCCGGCCAATTGTCGCCGTTCAGATCGTACAGCCCGGTTCCAAAGCCGACATAAGCTCGACTGGCACCGGCCAATCCGAATTGTGCCGTGGCGTGTTCAAATTGACCGTTGCCCAGATTTCGGTACAGCGCGTTGTCTTCGAGTTCAAAATTCGTCACAACAATGTCTGGCCGACCATCGCCGTCGATGTCGGCGGTGTCCAAGCCCATACTCCCCTCAGCGGCTCCACGTTCGTTGACCGCGACGCCTGCGGCCAGTCCACTTTCGACCAGCGGAAACGCTGGTCCGCCCCAGTACAGCAAGTTGGGCTCGCCGTCATTGGCCACGTAAAGATCAAGCCAGCCATCCTGATTGAAGTCGGCAGTCAAAACTCCCAAGCCTCTGCCAAGTGCCGTCAGCCCCGCCGCTGAGGACTGATCCTCGAACGTCCCGTCTCCTCGGTTAACGTACAACCGGTCCATTAACGGTGGGAAATTTTGAGGCGGACAGACATCGAGGCGATCCGGAGAGCGACCACAGGGTTGCGACTTGCGCGGATCGAAGTCGACATAGGTCACAACGTACAAATCCGGCCAACCATCGCCCGTCAGGTCCGCGAATACGGCTCCCGTGTCCCAGCTTTGAGTCGTCAATCCGGCTGACGCCGTGACGTCCACGAAGGAACCAGACGAGTTGCAATACAGGTGGCTCTGCCCAAAACAGATGACAAACAAATCCAGGTCTCCATCGCGGTCAAAATCACCGGCAACGGCACCGTGAGAGTAATCGACCGCCGAAGAGATTCCGGCCTCAGCCGTGATGTCCGAGAACCGACAGGCCCCCTCATTCCGAAACAGCTTTGCCGGTAGACCGATCGCGTTACCAGTCTGCGGATCAATCGTACCGCCTCCCGGACAATACAAGTCCAAGTCATCATCGCCATCGGCGTCAAACAGACAAACCCCACCCCCCAACGTTTCCAAAATCGTCAGCCGCTGAGCCTCACGCCCCGTCCGAAAATTCAGAAGTATGCCAGATTGAGTGGTGAAGTTTTCAAACCAATCGTGTGGTTCAATCTGGCCCGCAGCCGACGAACGATCGCCAATCAGACCCTGGATGCGAGACCCCTCCGGGTCCAACCAAGGAGATGTCTCTGGAACCGCTGCCGGTGTGGATGAAGAGTTGTCACGACATCCCGAAAACGCCAGCAGCAGCAACAGGCAGTGACCAAACATGACCCTCTTCACGAATTATTTCCCAAACTTCAACGAGAATAATGTGTCTTATACCGCACGCGGTCTTGAAGACGTTTAACCGCACGCCGCAGGCACGCGCGTTTCAAAACGCGC
>JAYUFI010000689.1:0-11361 GCA_043738805.1 Planctomycetaceae bacterium
AGCGCGCCGAACACGGTGCCTTCATGCGGCCCGGACAGCGACACGAACCTGCGCACCGTGCGCTTGCCGCCGCCGCGTTGGATGTAGAAGCGGCTCACCAGCGCGCCCATGCTGAAGCCGATGAGGTCGACGCGCTCGCTGCCCGAGGTCCGCCTCGCGCGCTCGACGGCTGCGGCGACGTCCTCGGCCATGGAAGCGATCGACCTCGAACCGTCTGGCGGAACGAGGTCGATGGGGTCCACTGATCTTCCGCTCGCCGTGAGCGCGGTGCCGAGCTTGTCGAAGATCTTTCCGTTGTCCCAGATGCCGTGGACCAGGACGACGGGGGTCATTGGCAGAGTTACTTGCCGCGCTTGTCGACCGGGACGTAGGCTCGCTCCGTGGCGCCCGTGTAGATCTGACGGGGACGGCCGATCTTCGTCGTGCTGTCCTCCATCATCTCCTTCCAGTGGGCGATCCAGCCGGGGAGGCGGCCGATGGCGAAGAGCACCGTGAACATCGTCGTAGGGAAGCCCAGCGCGCGATAGATGATGCCGGAGTAGAAGTCGACGTTCGGGTAGAGCTTGCGCTCCACGAAGTAGCTGTCCTTCAGCGCCGCGTCCTCGAGCTGCTTCGCGATGTCGAGCAGCGGATCGTTGATCCCCAATTGGCCGAGCACTTCATCGCACGTCTTCTTCAGGATCGTCGCACGCGGATCGAAGTTTTTGTAGACACGATGGCCGAAGCCCATCAGCTTGAAACCACTGTTTTTGTCCTTGGCCATGTCCACGTACTTTTTGTAGTTGGCTCCGTCGTTGCGAATTTGATCGAGCATTTCGAGCACGCTTTGATTGGCTCCGCCGTGCAGCGGCCCCCACAACGCACAGATGCCCGCAGACATCGTCGCGTACAAGTTCGCTTGGCTGCTGCCAACAATGCGCACGGTGGAGGTGCTGCAATTCTGTTCGTGGTCGGCGTGCAGAATCAGCAGCTTATTCAACGCCTTCACCCACAGTTCGTTGACTTGGTACTCCTCGCACGGGACGGCGTGAATCATGCGCAAGAAGTTCGCGCAGTACGACAAGTCGTTCTGCGGATAGATCGTCGGCTGGCCGATTGATTTTTTGTAAGCGTAGGCCGCAATCGTCTTGGTCTTGGCCAGCAAGCGAATGATGTGTTGATCGGAGTCTTCGCCATCGACCGGTGGGTAATACGTCGAGAGCGAAGCGGCCATCGAACTGAGCACCGCCATCGGATGCGCCGTCGGCGGATAGCCTTCGTAGAACTTCTTCATGTCCTCGTGAATCATGCTGTGGCGAGTCAGCTTCTCGCGAAACGTGGCCAGCTCATCTTTGTTCGGAAGCTCGCCGTAAATCAGCAGGTGAGCCACTTCGACAAACGAAGCGTGTTCGGCCAAGTCGGCGATCTCGTAACCGCGATACCGCAGAATTCCTTGTTCGCCATCGATAAAGCAGATCGCGCTTTTGCACGAACCGGTGTTGCCGTAACCAGAATCGAGCGTGATCGCACCGGTCTTGGCTCGCAACGTGGTGATGTCGATACCCACTTCCCCTTCGCTGCCGACGACGACGGGGAACTCATATTCTTTGCCTGCAAGAATCAGCTTCGCGGTGTCCATGATGTCCTGTATTTGTTCTGGCCGGCGGAACCCGGCGTCTCAAAAGAAGGCCGAACGCTTTTCGGAGGGGCTACATTGTTGTGGCGTCGATGAGAAAATTCCAATCAGTGGCGCGTCGGGCTTAGCCTCGATGATTCACGATCATCGTCAACGCCTGAAGCGGCAGCGAAGAATTTGTCGCAATACCCTTTCAATCACGCCGCAGACTTTAAATAGCACTCGCGTTCTCAGATCGGTTGGTTTGTCGTCACGGGTGACACGTCCTGCCAGCGAAGCGACACGAGCGATCGTTGTTTCCCATCGGCGATTCCGCCATCATGCGAACCCGATCCGATACATGTTTTAGGCGAGCGGGGTGGCATCAGCCGCAGAACCAGGGACCGACGCCACCCCGCTCGCCTGTTCTGTTTTGAAGAGTGAGTTTATCCGATGGCAGTGCGCGGCATTCGAGGGGCCACCAGCGTGGCGATCGACGAGAAGTCTGAAGTCTTGGCCGCAACGCGAGAGTTGCTTGTCGAGTTGCTCCGCGTGAACGGGTTGGAGCAACACTTCGACGAGATCGCGTCGGCAGTCTTCACGACGACGCGAGATTTGACCTCCGCGTTTCCCGCTGAGGCGGCTCGGTCATTGGGGATGAGTTCCGTGCCGCTGTTGTGTGCTTCGGAAATCCCTGTTCCCGACAGTCTGCCTCGCTGCATTCGAGTCTTGTTGCACGTCAACACCGATAAGTCGCAAGCGGAGATGATTCACGTCTACCTGCGCGACGCCAAGAAACTCCGACCGGATGTGTCGAGCGCTCAGTAGAAAAGTGTGGCGTGACGCTCCGCGTCGCGAGTTTCACGACGCGGAGCATCGTGCCACACTTTCGCTCACGCCTCTTGCCAGTTTTCGCCACACGACACGTCGACCACGAGCGGCACTTGCAGCGTCATGGCGGATTGCATCTCATCGCGAACGAGTGTGATGAGCGATTCGACTTCGCCTGCGGGCGTCTCAAAGACCAATTCGTCGTGGATCTGCAGCAGCAGACAACCGGGATGGTTGACCTGTTCCATTCGCGAGTGAACTTGCAGCATCGCTTGCTTGATGAGGTCAGCGGCGGAACCCTGAATGACCGTGTTGACGGCGGTTCGCTCAGGAAGATTGAGTTGCCGTTTACGCTCCGATCGGATGCCGCTGATCGCTCGACGCCGTCCGAGAATCGTCATCGCGAAGCCGGTGCGTGCAACCTCGGCCAGCGTTCGAGTGATGTAGGCATCGACCTCGGCGTACTTCGCAAAGTACTGGTCGATGAACATGGCCGCTTCGGTTTGGTCGATGTGTAACGCTTCGGCCAATCCGAACGGGCTTTGACCGTACAACACGCCGAAGTTCACTGCCTTCGCGATGCGGCGTTGCTCCGACGTCACGTCAGCCGGTGCGATGTTGAAGACTTGGCAGGCCACCGCCGTGTGAATGTCGATCCCGGTAGCAAACGCTTCGCTCAACGCGGGATCACCGCAGAAGTGGGCCAGCATCCGCAGTTCGATCTGCGAGTAATCGGCACATACGAATTTCCAACCGGGCTGCGACGGCACGAACGCGCGGCGAACTCGTTCTCCTTCGGCAGTGCGGACCGGAATGTTCTGCAAGTTCGGGTCGCTGCTACTGAGCCGACCGGTCGCGGCGACCACTTGATTGAAGCTCGCGTGAATCTTCCCGGTCTGCCGATTGACCATCGTCGGCAGTGCGTCGAGATACGTCCCTTTCAACTTGCTAAGCTGCCGATGCTGAGTGATCTTCGCCGGCAGCGGATGCACGAGCGCGAGATTTTCCAACACCTCTTGATCGGTACTCGGCCCGGTCTTCAGCTTCTTGAGCACCGGCAGCGACAACTCTTCAAACAAGACCTTCGCCAATTGCTTCGGTGAGTCGATGTTGAATTCGTGTCCGGCATCGCGATGAATCTCGGAGATGAGTTCATTCAGTCGCAAAGAAACGTCCGCCGACTGACGTTGCAACTCGGCGACATCGACATGAATGCCGGTCACTTCCATCTCGGCGAGCACGCCGATAAGCGGTCGTTCGAGATTCCAGTACAAATCCCACAGGCCGTCGCGTCGCAGTTCTTCCGTTAGCTTTTGCGAGACCCGCCACGCATAGTCCGCTCGTTCGGTCGCCCATTCGGCGACAACATTCACAGACTGATCGGCGTTCGCCCCGAAAAGTTCAGCGACCGGCTTCAGCGTGTGCTGACAATACTTGTCGGTCAGCGCCGCGAGATCGTGACTGCGAGCCCCCGCTTCCAACAGGTAGCTCGCCACCATCGGATCAACACCGAGTCCACGCACATGAATCCCGGCTCGTTGCAACAAGATCAAATCAAACTTGAGATCATGATTGCCGAGTTCAATCTCCGCCGATTCCAAGATCGGTCGCAAGCGTTCGAGAATGTTGCTGCCGATCGAAGAAGCGTCAGCGAGGGCGGACGCTCCGCAAAACTCAGTCGGCACATTCTCTACACTCTGCTGCTGAGCAGCCTTCGTAGTCTCTTGAAGCGTTTGCCCTCGCTCTCGCTGCAGGTTACTTGACGCGGCATCTGCTTGAACCACGACCTCCGGCTCATCATCAAACAGCGAACGCTGCCGCCGCTGCTCAGGCAGACGATCAGAGCAACTCTCTGGCTCACCTTGAGCCGCAACCGTGATTTGATCGCTCACTGGAGGCCAATCCAGCCTGTCTTCAATCCGCAGTTCGGCTTTGCCATCCGCAGGAAGTCCGAGTTTTCCCTGCGGATGGCAAGGCCGAACTGCGGATGAAGGCATCGGCACAAACCACGATCGACCTTCCTCCCAGCAGAACGCGAGACCGAGTATCTCCGCTTGGGAAGCGATCGCGGATGAAGCAGCGACATCAAGACAGAAGCGTTTCTGCTGACTCAGCCGATCCACGAACGCCGCGAATTTCGTCTCTGTATCGACGAGTTCAAACTGACGCGGCGTCTCAGGTGATTCCGGCGTTTGCGGAAACAGAGTGCTACCCGAATCAACTGACGTTGCTGCGACGACGTCAGCTTGCGGTAGCTTGTGCTCCGCCGGAAGCGAGCGAGCTTCGTCGATGAAGCGTCGGAATCCGAACTCGTGAAACAACAGCGACAACTTTGCGACATCGACTTTGCCGACGCGCATGGCTTCCCAATCGGTCTCGATCGGCAAGTGCTGATTGAGCGTCACGAGCTGCCGACTGATCCGCGCGATGTCGGCGTATTGCTTGAGGTTTGCTTTCAGTTTTTCCCCCACCACTTTGTCCGCGTTTGCCAGAATGTCATCGAGCGTCCCGAATTGTTCGAGCAACGCCGCCGCCTTCTTGGGGCCGATCAACGGCACTCCTGGAACATTGTCGACGCCGTCTCCCACCAACGATTGAAAGTCGATGACCTGATCTGGCCGTACGCCCCAGTCGGCCTTCAAGTCCGCCTCATCAAGCCATGTGTTTTTGCGGATGTTGAAGATGCGGGTGCGCGGACTCAGCAATTGCCGCGCGTCTTTATCATTCGTGACGATCCGCACGTCCCAACCTTGTTCTGCCGCCGCTCGTGCCAACGTGGCGATGATGTCGTCCGCTTCCCAACCTTCAACCTGCACTGCCGGGATGCCGAAGCCCTCCATGATCTGCTTCACAAGTTCAATCTGCGGACGCAGGTCGTCCGGCATCTCAGAGCGGTTCGCTTTGTATTCCGGATAGATCGCGTTGCGAGTTCCCTCACCCGGCGAGTCCATCGCACAGACCCAGTGAGTCGGCTGCTGCGTCTTCAAGAGGTTGAAGAAATCGCGCGTCATCCCAAACACCGCATTGACCGGCAATCCCTTCGGACTGGTCATCGACGGGATGCCGTGGAAGACCTGGAAGAGAAGCGAGAAAGTGTCGATCAGGAACAACGTCGGCGAGGGAGTTGAAGGCATTTGTCGTTGGTTGTCGGTCATTGGTTATTGGTCATTGTGGGGGGGAACTCTAACCGCCGCAGAGTGAGTCTGCATTGCGACGAGAAATCAACGAGTGCGCCATCGCCTCATGTTCTCCCGATGGTCAATGACCAACGATCGATAACCAATGACCAATACTCCCGATCCGCCACATGCTCCTTCTCCTCACAACCGCAACACTCGGTTCATTCGACGAGCCAACCGGTCGAATCGACTGCTACGATCGTCGCCTAAGCAGCGTCTTGACCCGGCTCAAGGGCCGAGTAGAGTTCCGGCGTAAGTCTTCACGCAGGCCAGTCCGATACCCCTGAAACCTCTTTTCTCCCATGTCCGAGGTGATTTATGGCCGCTCCAGCGAACAAACCGGTTGGTTACCAAGTTGCCGTCATCGTGCTGTCGTTGTTGATTGTGGTGCTTGGCACCGTCGTCTACATGGACTTCAAGAACTACAAGCTGGTGAATGTGCAGCTTCAGGAATCCAACAAGAAACTTGGAACGGTCGAGAAGGGATTCAAAGAACGTGACGACGAATACCAGGACTTGAAGAAGAAGACTGGCAATCTCTACGACGCTTATGGCTTGGGCGAAGATGCCAACAACGGCAAGGTCGCCGGAGCAGCGATGGCCGACATCGCCAAGGCTGGCCAATTGCCTGAGCCGACCTACAAGTCGGCCATCAATAAGCTGGTGCAACAAGCCAGCGATCTGGAAAAAGAGCGAGACAAGCTCCGCTCCGATGTGGAAACGCAGCAAAAGCAAATCCTGGCGTTGCAGGGGCAATATCAGGTCCAAGTCGATCAGAACAACAACGGTCGCACGAAGGCCGAGAAGGATCTGCAAGACCTCATCAAGGTCAAGGACGAAGAAGTTCGGTCGAAGCAGAAGCGAATTGACGAATTGACTCAATCCTACAACGAGCTGCAAACGGAGTTTGACAACGAAAAACAGGCCCGTGCTCAGGAATCCAAGAAGCTCAACGAAGAAAAAGTTCTCTTGGTGGCTATCAATGAAAAATTGGTGAAGCGTATCGACGAGATTACCAAGACCAGCTTTGAGGTTCCCGATGGTGTGATTCGCTGGGTCGATAATCAAAACGGTCTCGTCTGGATCAACCTGGGGTCTGCGGACAATCTGCCCAAGCGGATGACCTTCAGCGTCTATTCCAAATCACACAACGGAGTGGCTCGCGGAACGGAAGATATCATCGGAGCGATCGAGGTCACGCGCATCATCGACGAGCACAATGCGGAAGCGCGGATCACACACGATGATCTCTATAAGCCGATGGCGAAGGGTGATCCGATCTTCACTCCCGTTTGGAGTGCCGGTCGTAAAGACAACTTCTCGTTCATCGGACTCATTGACCTGGACGGCGACGGCAAGAGTGATCGTCAACGAGTTCACGAATTGATTGCCAGCGCCGGCGGCGGTGTGGACAACGAAGTCTTGGATGACGGAAAACGAATTCGTTACACGAAATTTCCCAACGAATGGATTGAGCATGACGAAAACGTTCCAGGCATTGACGTCAACACAAAATTCTTGGTGATCGGTCAAATCCCAGACATCGGGCAAGCGGCCAAGGACGAAGACAAAGAGCGGATCGAAAAAATGTTGAAGCACCGCAAGGCGCTGGAGCAAGAAGCTCGTCAACAAGGCGTCCGATTGGTGAATCTCAGCGACTTCCTTGCGTGGATCGGATACACGCCGCAACGCCGATTGTTTACGCCCGGTAATGAGAAAGGCTATCTGCTCAAAGCTGGTCAACGAGCGGCTCCGATTGATAACGTCGGCCGTGTTTCTGCGGCAGTGAGCGGCAACAAACGTTTGAAGCCACAAACTTCAACGGGTACGACTAGCGGTGCTTACGGTAAGTAGTTTGGTTTTCGGTTTTCAAAATAAGGCCCAGCAATCTCCAAATTGCTGGGCCTTATTTATTTTGGGCGCGGTGCCGCGAAGCCCATTGAGAAATGTTTAACTGCAATGACATCGGCGTACGTGCGAAACGCTTGACGCTCTCGCTCAGGCCGATGACGTAGGAGTTAAACGGCGTACCCAGCGCGGTCTATCGCGCCGCACCAAAGCTCGACGGGGCCGCCAGCCGCTCGCGCACTTGAATCGACGACTCACCCAGTTGATCAAGCGTCCGACATTGCTCATGAACGTCGCGGCAAGCTTCCTCCCAAGCGGGAAAGAGCCCTTGTTCCAAGCGTTGTTGTGCGAGTTCCATTGCCAGCGTTTCCACTTGTCGCTGGAGACCACGACGCAATCGTCGCGTGAAGAGCATCACGAGAATCGTGGCCCAAATCCCGAAGATGACACCAGCATTCACATAAAAGTGCGTCGGCAAAATTTTGTCGGGATCACTCAACGAGTCCCAAAAGAAACTCCGTAGGATGCGATACAGCACGAAGACCACGAACGACATCAATAACGTTTCGTACCACAAGCGAATCAGCAGCCCCGACCGTCGCTGGGCCACGTCATCCACCATGCCGTCGATTCGCTGGCTCGCGTCCCCTAAGAACTGACCTTCGACGCGAGCCGCTTCTTGACGGAGTTCCGGCACCGTTTTCGAGCCACCGGAAACCGTGGTGAGTTTCGCATCGCGCAGAAATCCGTTGAGGACCACTTGCGACTCACGCAACAAGTTGTCGTCGAGTCCCAACGAACTGGCGACACGTTGCAGATTCGATTCTGCCTCACGCTCTTGATGTTTTGCCGACAACCAGCGGGTTCCCTGCACGACGCCGATCAACGCCATTTGCACCGACGACCGCGCCCGCCACAGCGTGGCCGAGGCGATCAGATTGCCCAGTCCCGAATAGACTCGCAGCATCGAAGAGAACGGACTCGATCCCCAATGCTCGGTCACTGACGTCAACAAGCGGCGTTCCCAAAGCCCCTGGCTCGCGACGAGTTCATCACGCAGCCGAGCGGTCATCGCGTCGTGCAATCGCTGTCGCTGCGTTTCGAGTGCCGCTTCGAGTTTTTCGATCGCGAGCAAATGCTCGGTCACGTGCTGACGGCAATGACCGATCGCTGAATGAATCAGATCGAGCAGGTTCGCACGCCGGACTTGAATCCGCTGCGACGCGGCGATGCGGCTCGTCAGCAAGTCTTGCAACCGCGCGAAATCGCCAGACGGACGTCGGCCTGCGAGTTGATCCTGCATGGCTCGCGGTGAGTCGACAAAGAACACATCCGGCACCGCGTAGTTTTCGGACAACTGCTTCCGCCAGTCTTCGCGAATGTCGCTGTCGCGGTCGGCGTGAGTCTGCACGAAGATCAGCCGGCAGCCTTCCGCCGCCTGTCGCAGTTCATCGCTGACTCGCGCTGAGCGATATTTCTGCTGCGTCGAAACGTTGAGCAACACATCGCAATGCGGCAACAACTTATGCAGTCGCCACAAATTCGTATCAACCGCTTCCGCTTCGGTCGTGTCTGGATCGGGGCAGTCGATGATGACGATGTCGCGCAAAATCGGGGCATCCAGTCGAACCAATTGGAATTGGTCCAGGGGCACGCCGAGCGCTTCGAGGTTTGTCTCCGGATGAGCAATCAAAACAGGCAGCGTCGTTGTCGGTCGCTCGCGCCCCGATCGAGTGCATTCGCGTCCGACCAACGCATTCACGAGAGCACTTTTCCCGACTCCGGTTCCGCCAAATGTCGCCACCACCAACGGCGCTTCGAGCCGAATTCGCAACGTTTCCACGCGGCCCAACAGGCGGCGCAGAATCGCTCGACAATGATTCAACGGCTCCCACGGCGAATCCGTATCGACGAAACGCCACAGTCGATCAACGAGTTCATCGATCTCGGCAAACAATTCAATCTGCGCCAGTTCAGAATCGGCCATTGTTAGCTCCCATGAATCCAGTCATCACACCAACGTAGCCCGCAACGTCAGCGAGGGCGAACGCTCCCAAACCCTCCGCACATCCGCAGTCCGACTTCGCTATCCGCAGGCAGTCACGGAAATTCGATCTTCCCGCAGATGGCAGAGCCGGACTGCGGATAAAACACAACAACCAACCATAATCACGATTCAGGCCAGCGAGCCGTTCGCACATCATCAAACATCCGCGGCATTCACTTCTCGCTTCAATTTCTCAATCGTGACCTGCACCCGTTGAAATGCTTCTGACTGCGGAATGTTGATTGCCGTTTGCAGCTCATCGGGCAACGTTCCAAACAGGTGGTCCTTCAGCATGCGTCCCAACCACGCCGCTCGTTGCGCCGCAAACCGCGCGTGCAGACGACGAAACCAAGCCTCGAATAAACCCGCTCCTGTTGCGGCAGTTTCGCTCAGAGCTTTCTCACCGGCGACGGCGGTCACTGTGCCGCTCGCGATATCGACCGCGAACTGAACCGCCGCGTTCGCCGCAACACTTTGCACGGCGTGCCCCGCCGGACCAAAACCCGTCACGAACAAACACACGCTCGTCACCGGACGCACTGCCGCCGCTCCGTGATCGATCCACTTCATCAACTGAAATGACTGCGGACTCGCTTGCCGAAAGGCTTCCATCTCGGCAGCAACAAGACTGCGGACCTCGAATTCCAAGTCCGTCAAATCATGCCGCGTCTTCAGCAGGTCAAGCATGTCAACTCGCGACTTACCGTTCAGAAGACGATCAATGCGCGGTTGCAACAACGGGTTGCCCAGCTCCGAAAACCATTGCAGTCGCTCATAGACTTTCTCGACGGTGTCGAGAATCGTTTGCCATTCACGCTGACGATATTGCTCCAACGGCAGGATGCGTTCGCCTTGAAGGCGATCACGCAACGAGGCGAACGGTTTGAGCATTCCACGTCCGAGCGCGTTGTAAAAATTGTGGACGGTTTTGGTCCAACCTTCGCGCTGTTGCTGCCACCAATTGCGAACCTCTTGCACGACGACCGGATTCGGCACCGGCGGCCATTCGCGACTTTCAGCCAATTCGTGAGTCGATAACAACGCCGCCGCTGTTCTGAATTCTTCGCTCCGCGAACGAACCTCCGTCAGATAAGCCGGCAGCCCGACTTGTTCATTGAGTACCGTTCGTAGCGAGCCGCGTAATGTTCGCAACTTGATCGAACTGAAATGCAACGCCGACAAGTCCGTCTTCAAGTCATGCTGCTCACCCTGCGGGTTACTGGCGTTTAGCGGTAGCGGCCAGTCGCGTAGGAAGAACGGCAGACGATTTTCTTCTGCTGCACGGCGATCGGCCGGAGCGACATACACAAACTCCGGGCGGACTCCCGTTTCTTGGCAGAACGTCTGCAACCAAACTGGCCAGTAAGGTTCGTCATCGGGAAGCAACACTTGGTTGAAGACCACAAGGACGACTTTGTCTTCTTCCGCCGCCTTCCGAAAAAACTGTTTCACTGCCGCGTCGTTGTATTTTTGCTGCGTCAACACCGCGACCAACACGTCGGCACAACGCCGAATGTTGTCCGCTCGCTCCCAATTGACTCGCACATCACCGTCAATGTCGGGCGTATCGAGGATCAACAAGTTGGACGGCGTCGCATCGTTCGTCCGCCAAAACAGACGATGCTCCGGATGATCTTCGAGAGCTGCATTCGCTTCGGACCACACATGCAAATCGAAGCCGCGAAAGATCGACGCGAGATCGTGATGTTGCTCAAAACCCGGCGGCACAAGACAGACAGGATGCTTCGTGCCGGACGCAAACGGGCTGGTAGCACTCGCGCGACAACCGGCGAGATGATTGAAGATGACGCTCTTGCCGATATTCGTTCCGCCAACGACACCGACGACGAGAAACGCATCGT
>JAYUFI010000690.1:0-11355 GCA_043738805.1 Planctomycetaceae bacterium
CATCCTGCATCGAACCGGACACGTCGATCAGAAACACAATGTTGCTCATCGGCCGCTTATCCATTGCGATTTCTTTTCCCTTCAAACCGACTCGCACAAGACGATGCTCCGCGTTCCAAGGACAGCCCGCGACTTCCAAATGAACGGCAAACGGCTGATCGTGGGACGGGCGGCTCGCCTGTCCGTCGAGTTGTGTCGATTCACGGCTCTCGCCCGATCGAAGCACGCGAGCCGCGTGCTCTACGTTCGGCGGCGCGTAGTCGTAGTTGAAATAATTCACCAACTCCTCAATCCGCACCGCATCCGCCGGTGGCCAACTTCCCTGCGTCAGAAACCGCCGCATGTTTGAGTAAGCTGCCGTATCCACATCAATCGAAAACGTCGAGAGCGGCTCTTGCTGCGGGCTGAAAAATGGATTGTCGCTCAGCTTCGCATAGTCTTCGGAAGAGACGACATCGAGGTCCTCGTTGACTCTTTCAACTTCGTCTTCGCGGAGTTCGCGTTTGAGCCGCTTATCGAGATCGGCGAGTTGTTTGAGTTCTTTTCGATCCCTTTGTCTCAATTCAGCGATGGCCCAACCTTTTGGAACAGGATTCAACCATTCTGCCCGTTGCAGCCCGCGTTGCGATCTAAGCAACGCCACATTGGGAGCAGGATTAGCCGTCGGCTTGGCTTCGTAGAAATGATAGCGATCGTATTGCGCACCAAGCTGCGAACCGGGCGCGTCCGGATGATTAACCTCAGACTCTCGGCTCATCCGGCCTAAGAGACTCTGCCCGAATGTTTCGTCGAAATGTGCCGAGGAATCATTCACCACAATTACCGCACGCATTTCACCGTCGCTCGAGTCACTATTCTCATTGATGCCGAAATCACGTTGAGCGTTTTGAGCGAGCAACTGTGGTTTCGTGGATGCCGCATAGCGTGCGGCGTCAAAAAAGTTCTTCGCATTCGATTGCTCCTGCCGAGCTGTGACAGCCACGATTCCAAACGCTCCGAGCATTGCGAGGCACGAGGCGGCGACAGCGAATTTGCCGGAGGCGCGGCGGCGTGGTGACGCATCGGATGCGACCGACGTGAGAGTTGGCTGCTCACTCGCCCGCAATGCTCGCGAGGGTCTGTCGATTTGCGATTGCTCACCCACAGGCTTCGTAGGACGGGCACTTTTGCCCGTCGCATTGCTTGGCTCGACGGGCAAGAGTGCCCGTCCTACGGCGTGCGGAGTTTCGTCGCGAAGCGCCACTCGCAATTGCCCGGCGACCTCGCGGATCGCTTCGATTTCGAGCAGCGTTTCGACCGATTCGCCGATCTGTTGCTCGACGATTGCTCGGTCAGCCTCAGTCAATTCGCCGAGCGCATACGCGGTCAGACGCGGATCATCTGAAAAATTGGGGGACATGATTTGCTCCTTGTGGACTGAATGCGGAAGGCAATTGCGATCCGCGTGGTTTTGGATGGGTTATTTTGGACGATCGTTTAGCCGCACGCCGCAGGCGCGCGCGTTTGAAACGCGCGTGCTTGCGGCGTGCGGTTAAACAACTCACTCATGACCGCGTGAGGTATCACGCAGCAACTCACGTAGCCGCTTGATTCCGACGTGGATCAGGAACCCGACGTTCGTTTCCGAAAGCCCGGTGATCGAGCTGATTTCGCGATAGCTCAGGCTGTGTTGAAACTTCAAACGCAGGACTTCCTGCTGGTTATGCGGAAGTCCGGCGATCAGTCGCAGCACGCGGTTCGATTCGTCCTGTTGTTCGGCGGTATCATCCGGCGGTGGGTCACAGCTCGCTGAGTCCAGCACCGCATCGAGTGTCATCGTCGTCATGCGTTGTTCCTTTCGTCGCACATCGAGTGCCCCGTTTCGGCAGACCGTGAACAGCCACTCGACCAGATGTCCGTTGAGTTGCTCTCGGTCTTGCTGACAGAGCTTTAAGAACGTTTCCTGCACGACATCGCGAGCACGCTCCGCATCTCCGACCAAGTGCCGCGCATAGCGCAGCAGATCGCTTTCCCAACGAGCGACACTTGCCTGAATCCAGCTTTCTGAACTGTCCGCCGAGGGACTTTTCATCGCGATGACCCTGCTCGCCAACATGGCGTACAGAAGAAGAGACGCACGAGACGGCAGAGTCTTAGAAAGATTTTGAGCAGTTTTGAATCTGGATCAGAATGTGGCAGAGTCACGACCGACGATTTTCGGCGTTAATGAACGAACCCCAAGAAATTTCTCGTACCGAAGAAACCCGCACGACGTGCAAATCATAGCGCGGCGAACCGTATTGTGGCACGATGCTCCGCGTCGCGCCACAATCTTGGAAAAAGAGCAACGCCTTCGGCCTTAACTCTGTAGAACGGGCACTCTTGCCCGTCGAATCCGGTAAAACAACGGGTAAGAGTGCCCGTCCTACAAGGCCTCAACCATTTGCGGAACAAAGCCGAACAAGACTATCGCTTGAGATACTTTCGGACTCCCAAGGATTGAAACTCCGCAGGCTGAATCGGGCTTTCGTAGCGCAGGCTGCGGTTGGTGGCGTCTTCGGCCAGACGTCGCAAAGAATCGTCGGTGGGGTTGATTCGCAGACACCATTGCAGGTGTTCGGCCGCTCGGCCGAATTGTTGCTGTTGATACAGAAAGGTTCCGTAGCCACGCCGAGCGACATAGGATCCTCGGTCCTTTTCGATCGCTTTGCGAAAGCAGAGATCGGCATCGGTCAGTTCATTCAAACGTGCATACGCGATGGCGGCGGCGAGGATGCGGTCGATGGGATGCAGGCACTCCGGTTGGTCCGCGTCGAGCTTGAGCGCATTGGCGTAGGCGCGAACCACGACCACGTATTCAGACTCCGGCTGTTCGCGATAACGAACTTCCAATCGCTCCAACTCTTCAACGTTTGGTTCTAGTCTCTTCAAAATCAAATCTGCCGAAGCGGTCCCGACCAACTGATCCAAGATTTGATCCTGATAGCTTCGGCTCGTGTGAAACGCTCCCTTCCAAGATTCGAGCGCGTCGTCCAACCGTCCGTCAATCAGCGCTTCGCGGCCCACGACAAATTGCACTTGCGCGGAGAACGGTCGCACCAGCTTCGCTTGCTTGAGGAACTCTTGCGGATGCTTAGGATCGAGGTCATTCAAGAACTGCAACTCGGCCAAGTAGACGTACCCTTGCCCTTGCAACGGACAAAGCTGCAACGCTTTGACGGCGTGCTTCGATGCTGCTTCGAGATACTTCAAGTTCGGGCCGACAGCACGATTCAGCCAAGTCCGCATCGACTCAATCGAATCGAATTTCGAGGCCAGTGCGGCGTCACGCAGTTGAGCCAACGACATCGGGTTTTCGCTGGTCTTCTGCAAGTGCTCGAACGCCGTCAGATAGGCCGAAGCCAATCGCAAGTGTGCGCGAGCACTCATTGGATTTTGTTTCGTCGTTTGGCTCAGCGCGGCGACTCGGTGCTTGAATCGTTCCAGCAACGCTTCCTCGGACTGATCTTCTTCCTCGTCGTCGCTCGCTACGGAATCGGGGTCTTCCGAGTTGTTCGCATGAACGAGTTTCAAATACGAAAACCAATATGGTTCGGCGCTGATGGCCTGCGTCAATTGCGGAGTCATCCACAGCGCGAGGCAGGTCACGGCCGCTCCAGTCAACAAGCCAAGTCCACGTGGCACGAGGCAAAAAGCACCTTGTTTTGCCGAGGCATCTTCTGACGCTGCCGGTTGCATCGCACGACTGGAAATCTCTGCCAACGAAATCTGATCCAGTCGCCGAGCACACGCGACCAACAGCAACGTGACAGTCATCAGTCCTGGCACAAACCACAAGAAATCGAAGGCCGCGTGAACAGCGTTCGCGACCAAGCTGGCAGTGATCGCCGCCGCCAACACTCGGACGCGACGATCAGATTTTTCGCGTAAGCAGCGAACGCACCATGTCGCCACACAGCAGCCACTCAGTAAGACTAAGCCGATTCCCAACGCTCCGGATTCGGACGCGATTTGCAGGTAACTATTCTCGGCGTGAGTGAACTCGGCCTCTGCGAACGGCGGATCGTAATAGATTGGATACGCTTCGACGTGACTGCCCAAGCCCGTTCCGAAAAACGGGAAGTCGCTCGCGATTTGCAGGTTCGCTTGCCAGATCGCCAACCGCGAATCTGACTCCCAATTGTCGAGCCGCTTCGTCACTTTGTCATAGCCGAACATCGCGAACAGGCTGCCAGCGACCAACGTGATTCCGAGCATCGCGCTCATCACTCGCCCGGACAAAATTCCGATTTGAAACAACGCGCCGAATGTCACCAACAACGAAATGCTCAGCGACAACATGCCGCCTCGCGACAATGAGAAGAGTGTGGCAAACACGACGACCCCCAAAGCCACCAACAAGCCCGCCAGCAATGTGTCGTTGCTGTTGTTGGTGGATCGCGAGGTCTTTCCAAATCTTCCGGAGCCCGCTTTGCGTTCGTCCAACAAACGCGTGATCCACCACAGCAACGGCCCGCAACCCAAGACCAAAAACTGAGCAAAATGGTTGCGGTTGGTGAACGCCCCTTTCAGTCGATGCCACGTATCCGTCAGCGGATATTCGTAGAACCAAAAGAATTTGCCATTGTTAGTGACCCATTGCGCCAAACCAAAGAAGGCCATTAAGGCTGACGCGCCCGCCACCCAACGCAACATTCGTTCGACGTCGCGAACCCGTTGAATGCGCTGCATCGTCACATAGAACAGTAATAGATAACTCAGCCCGACAACTAATGCCGACTTCGTCTCGCCAACACTTAATGACAATGTCTGCCACTCACCTAACGCATTGCTCCCATCGGCGGTGCTGTTCCATAACGGTAACAATGACTGATGATGTGGCGACAAGACTTTCAAAAGTCCTGGCGGCAACGGAGTGATCTGCAGCAGAGCGACGCCAATGACTGCCAACAATAACGGTTCAACCCACGTCACGGTCCATTGCGGTTGCTTGCCAAAAACGAGTCCGACGGCCCATGCCGAGGCCGCGATTACCGCACAGGCCGCGAGTGCAGAATGTCCCCACGCGACCCGTCCGCCCAACAAAAACGGGACGACAAACACGCTTCCCATCAGAGCGGTATCAACGATTTGCCGCGAGCAACGGTCGAACAAAGTCCCTGCGGGGTCCGGCGAATCCGCGTTCCGATGAGATCGCTCGCGACGGCTGCGGTGAGAAAGGCTAGTGGACATGTTCGACCTCATGTCGAGCAAGACTCGTGGCGACTGCCGCCAATGTGGCACGGCACTCTGCGTCGTGAATGGCGACGCGGAGCATCGCACCACAATGTGCGCAGCCCAACTCTTAAGCCGCTCGACGTTGTACTACTTGAGACTCTTCATTGGACTCAGCTTCCGTGTCCGCTTCGGACATGCCCGCCACGGCGTCGTCATGTCCATAGCCATAACCATAACCATATCCGTAACCATAGCCATATCCGTAACCGTATCCGTAATAATCTCCGGACGAGTCGCTCGACAGGTGATTGACCACAACTCCCAACAAGCTCACCTCCACCGTCGAGAACGCTTCGGCAGCGCGGATGACCATGCGGCGACGGTTCTTGTCAGGTCGAACCACCAGCACCGCACCATCAACCATGCGACCAATGATAATCGGATCAGCGACCGCCAAGACCGGCGGCGCGTCTACGAGAATCTGGTCGTAGATCGTTTCGGCCCACGCCAATAATTCCGAGAAGCGTTCGCTGGAAAGCAGTTCCGCTGGGTTGCTGGGGCGTGATCCTGACGGAATAACATCCAATCCGGGAACAACCTGAGTGGCGATATTGTCAATGGCGCTGATCTCGATTGGTCGAGTGTCACGCAGGACTTGGGACAAGCCTGCTTGACCTTTCAGATTCAAAAGCGTCGTCATGCCGGGGCGACGCATGTCGGCATCAATGAGCAACGTCTTCTTGCCAGACTGCGCAAACGCAACTGCGAGGTTCGACATGACCGTCGTTTTACCGTCGCCGGGTTCCGTGCTCGTGACCACGATGCGTTGAGTTGAGCGATCGGTAAATGAGATCGCCGTGCGCAAAGTTCGAAAGGCTTCGGTCTCGACACCGTTTGGTTTTGCGAAGCAGTGAATTGCCTCGGCTCCGCTGCCACCAGTCGGTTGCATGACTCGGACCATCGCCAAAACGGGCACGCCCAATTGCATCCGCAATTCATCCGGCGAGCGAAAGCGGTCATCCAGAACATCCAAGAGATAGATCAACGCCAAGCCGCTGCCGACACCCATCACCAAACAAATGGCAAAGACCATCACCAATCGAGGTGACGACGGAACGGTCGCCGGGCGCGGTGACTTGGTCGGAGAGACTCTGATCCCTTCTCCGGCACCCATTTCCAAATCGCTGATGCGCTTCAACAGAGTTTCGTCATAAGCCGCGAGACGTTTGCGCTCCAAATCAATGAGTTCAATCTTGAGCATCAAATCGTTCTGGCCCAACGCGGCCTGCATTTCGTTATCGAACTGTGTTTGCAGCAATTGTTGGCGTGACCAAGCTGATGCCAGACGTTGGTCCGCCATTGCAACCAATGCCGGACCAAGTTCTGACGCGGTGAGTTGCACAAAACTTTTCTTGGATTGTTGGAAGTAGTTGCTGAGGAATTCCTGCTGAGCCTTGATCTCTTCGTATCGTTCGCGGATTTCTGGGTGATTGTCACCGAGCACGGCGCGACGATTAGAGAACTCCGATTTCTTCTGGTTCAGGTCTTCGTTGGCGTTGGCCACGATCCGTGCCGCTTCACTATCCAGTCCCATCATCTTGATCAACATCGCTTGGCCGAGCGTTGGCTCCGCTTGCATGGAGAGTTGCTGCAAGTCTTCACCACGTGCCAACGCACTCTTGACGGATTGCTGAAAGGACCAAGCCTCTAAGGTTGTTCGCTGTGTTTCCACGAGAACCTTGTTTAACTCGACAACACGGGCTCCCACCACATTGACTTGTCGTCCTTCGCCGTCCGAGAAACCTCCGAACTGCCGTCGCAGATTCAAGTACTCCGCATCCTTTTCCTCCAACTTCACGATGTTCTCTTCTTTAGCCTCGGTCAGCTTTTTCAGAGCGTCCATCACCGAGCCATGTTTGGTCTCATTCACATAGACGGTGTATTCGGTGACGATTCGCCCGACGATCGCGGCGGCCGCTTTGGGATCGCGCGAGCGATACCGAATGTCGATCAGGCTGGTGCCTCGTTCGCTGCTCACGATGACGTTGTTTTTCAGAGTATTCACCCACAGTTCTTGCGGCAGCCCCCTGAAGTCAACCAGCGATTCTTTGGGCAGACTCTTCAACGCGGCGCGCAAGACAACATCGCTGCTAATGATTTTTTGATACGTCGGGATGTACTCCAAAATCGCCTTCTGCTGGCCCTGATTATTTCCTTGGAGCGCGCTGTTGTTGTTCTCGGTTTCCAAAACGTTGACTTGAGCATGTGCGTCGTAGTACCGCGTGGCGGTCACGTAATAGATCGCTCCCAAAACCGCAGTGACCAGAAACGTGGCAAGCAATGTTCCTTTGCGGACTCGCACCGCATGCAAATAGCGAATCACGCCGCTGATCACGTTGGCGGTATTCAAAGTCGGCGTGGTCGCCAGTGGGTTGGCTTCGGGGTTCATAAGCCTGACTCAACGAACTGAGTTTAGAAGAGTGTGTTCAACGAGGTGCCGACTGCGAATCGGAGCATGTGCAACGTATCAACGAGCAATGTGGTCGGAGTCTGTTCTACCGAGACGACATCGCCGGGTGCGAGTTTCAGATTTGCACCGCCATTGCGTTTGGCATGTTTGATGCTGGCTTCAATGACGCTGGGGGCCGCTTGCCCGGCCACTTTGCGAATGATGTAAACCTTGTTCGCCCCTTGATTGCTGACGCCACCGGCGTTGGAGACCGCATCCAAGAGATGCAACTCGGAGCCGATCGGGTAATCAAACTTTCCTGGCTTGGTAACGAGTCCCATGACGTGTACGGGATCCGGATCGCGCCGTTCCACCATGACGATGGCCCCGTCTCCCAAGGGATACGGGTTCGCTCCCCCTTTCGTGGCCGAGACAAGATCGACACGAATTGATTGAGACGATCTGGCCGCCGTGGGCAAGGTCTGTGAATGACCGGTTTGAGCAACGTTGTTCGATCCCGGCAATCCGTTGGCAATGCGATCTGGCTGCACCGCGTTGTCGATGCCACCTGCGTTGCGGATTTCGATGCCCGTCCCCGCATCGTCGGCTAAAAAACCAGCCGCCGTTAAAGCCGTGAGCAAATCGGAACTGCCTCGCGGCAAGTGATACGTATTCGGATTTTTGACTGCACCGACGACCAACACTCGATTCGTCCGTTGCCGTTTCATGATCACGGTGACGTGCGGATTTCGGTAAATCTGACGCTGCATACAGGTCGTTGCGATTGCCGCGCCTGCGGTGTCCAAATCGAGTCCTTGAACCGGCACATCTCCCACATCGGGCAGTGAGGCCATGCCGTTGTCACCCACTTTGGATTGAATGGTGACATTGTCCTTCGCATTGAGGCTGACATTGATCGTGACTTCCAACAGGTCTCCCGTGTTGATCGTGTCGGTCCCGTATGAGCCGGTCGCCAAGCGCGACAGGTCCAGTGTCTTGGGGTTTTCGATCGTCGGAGCTTGCAGCCATTGGGGGACGTTGTTGGCTTGAATGACGTCCGTCGAAGCACAGCCGCAAAGAGCCGTACAACTCATCAGCCACGTCCACACGAAAACGAAACGTCTCCGGGACGACTGAGGTCGAACACAACAAGCCAACCTGTCGCGACCAGGGTGGGTCATCGAGATGGGCCTTTCTGAGGAGGCAGGCGCGTGAGGCGGGAAGGAATGACGAGAGGTGAGACGCCGGAAGGGATTGCCACTGATGGGCAACATTCAAAACTCGAAGGGCGAGGGACAGTACGAGAATTTCGCAAACAGGGTCAAGACGGTTTTGAAGTTGCGGATCATGCTCGTTTTCAAAACGCGAATTGACCGTTTTTTTCGATCGCCTTTAATATCCCCATAACGATTCCCGGCGAACGGGGCGGCGTCACCTCCCCGGTTTTGGGGACAGCGTTTAACGCACAACCAACCAGGCTAACGCCGCCCCGCTCGCCGACAAAAATCATTCTGAGATAGTGACTACATGCCCGCTCGATATCTCATCCGACTCGATGACATCGCCGCTCACATGGCGTGGGAGAAATTTCGTCGGCTTGAACGAGTCTTTGATGAGTTCAGTATCAAGCCGTTGTTGGGAGTGATCCCCGACAATCGCGATGCAGAATTGATGCGATATCCAAAATGCGCCGGTGACTTTTGGGCGGAGATGCGGACTCTGTACGCACGTGGTTGGGAGATGGCTCAACACGGCTTTCAACACGTGTATGTCACGCGCGATTGCGGACTGATGGGAGTCAACAATCTCAGCGAATTCGCCGGTCTACCGTATGCGGAACAGTTCGACAAATTGGCTCGCGGACAATCGCTGCTTCGCGAACAGGGGCTGAAGCCTGAGACGTTCATGGCTCCGTCGCACTCGTTCGATGGGATCACGCTGCGAGCACTCAAGGAACTCGGTTTCACGACCGTCACCGACGGATTTGCACCGTTTCCGTATGTTGCCGAGGGTTTAATTTTTCTGCCGCAATGGTTGGCGTCACCGCGAGTATTGCCGCTCGGAGTGCAGACTTTTTGTTTGCACATCAATGGCATGTCTGATCGAGCGCTTCAAAACGTGGAACGCTTCGTGTCGGAACATCATCGCGAGTTTCTCACGTTCTCCGAAGCACGTGTACTCGCCACGCCGCGACCGTTGAACCGCATCGCCGGTTCCATCATGGGAACCGCAATTCGAGGCGTTCGTGCTTGGAGATTTCGCCGACGCATGAAAGCGGCGTAGTCGCTTGCTGGAACGTAGCACAGGCGGCTCGCCTGTGACTTCACTTCACGTCGTCGCTGCCGCCGGTTCACCCTCTTCGGAATAGAACCAGTTCGCGACGATATGCTCACCGCAAAAGACGATCAGCGCGAGAATCAAGAGCAACGGATAGACCTCTTCGCCCAGGCGGCTTGTCGTAACTCGACGTTGCAGCGTGGCGATATCGCGAGCGAGAGCAAAACGTTTCTCGCCGAACATCTGTGTGAGATCCTCTTCGGTGAGGCGTCGAAAGTCGCTTTCGATCGCAGACGCATTCACGCTGAAGCCCGTCGCGAACTTCGATTGCGGATCGGCAGAGAACACATCGTAATGACCGAGTTGATCTGTTTCGCGAATTGAAAATGTAGGCGATCCAGCAGCGACATTTCCCGGAATCTGCTGCTGTCCTGGCTTACGCAGCAGATATTTCAACAACGGCGGATCAACCTCCGTTCGCAACGTGATCTCTTCGCCCGCGAGATAATTGAACGTCGTTTCGTTGCGACCAGAAAGGTATTGCATGAGTTGATCGGTCAACGCCACGAACGACCAACTTTGTGGCAAATCATTCCAGCCACGCAGATCAGCGGCAGTGGTGAGCATCGCGACTCGGCCAGCACCGATACGGCGCTCGATCAATCCGGGAAAAGCATTGGTGTCGTAATATCGAATGAGCACGTTCGCGTCATCGTATTCCTTCACTTTCCAGAAACGACGAACTTCAACCGCTGATAACTCGCCCGCCGCACCGAACTCATCGAACCGTTTCAGCGCCGGATGATTCAAGTTCTTCGGGTCGAGGCCGGAGACTGGTTTGAAGCTCAACGGAGAGACTAATTCCGCTGGCAGCACGCTCTTCGCGGCGTCGGTGTTGTAGGCGACTTGATCAATACCAGTGACATCTCCGATCAAAGCAGAGCCGAGAAACACCGCCAGACCACCGCCGTTGCTCACATACTTGTGCAACGCTTTCCAGACAACATCACCCGGAGCCGGAACGCTGTTGAGTACGACAACTGAATAATCATTGAACTTTGTCGTTGCGAGCTTTACCGGAAAGATTTCCGTGACTTCGTACCGCGCTTTGCCCGCTTTCACGATGTCCGGCGGAGCAAGAGCCTCTTTGAGATAATCGCCGACCACCGCATTCGGCGCAACGAGAAGTATCTTCGGCGGCGGCTTCACTTCGACTGTGAAATACCTAACGTCGTTCATCGCCAGCGGATCGCTGGAAAGCAATCTCACTTCGCCGTGTTGGATCGGGCCTTGCAAACTTCCGACCGAAAGTTGTACCCGTGCTCCGGTCGAGCCGCTGACTTTGATCGGCTGCTGGTCTTGCTTGATGAGCTTCCCGTCGCGTGAGAGCAGCGACAGCTCCACCGTCTTCTCTGACTCTTCGACGCCGATGG
>JAYUFI010000691.1:0-1589 GCA_043738805.1 Planctomycetaceae bacterium
CCGCGTGGGCGACCCATTGACCACGATCACCGAACAGAAGATCGTGGAAGTCCCGTTGTCCGTGACGCTGGACGACTATGCCAAGCTGCTGCCAGACGTTCTTGAACGTCAGTTTCCAGTGGCGGAACTGGCCGAGAACGAGGGGGCGGCCCCGCGTTGGAAGGGGCATGTCGTCCGCGTCTCACCCAAGGCGGACGAACACACGCGAACGGCGATGGTGTTTGTTCAGGTCGACAATTCCCAGCAGGCGACACCCCTTCTACCAGGCACGTTCGTACAGGCTCGCATCGATGGCCCGATTCTCAAGCGAGCCAGACTGGTCCCCCGCGACACGGTACTGGAAGGCAAAGCCTTCGTCGAGAAGGATGGAGTCACTCAAGAGCGAAAAGTAAAAGTCGCCCGCACACTGCACAACCTGGCCGTGATCGAATCCGGCTTGGAACCGGGTGAGCGAATCGTACTGACAAATCTCGACGTCTTGTTCAACGGTGCCAAAGTGAAGACATCCGTAACAAGGAGACTGGCCGAAGAGTTGGGCCGCCAGCGAAGCCGCTCGGCGAAATTGATCGGCGCGCCACCACTGTCCGAGCGGTCGGATGAGTCATCTCCGCAATGAACGAGCCTCCAAACGAGCCAGAAACAGCGAGACGGCCGACGTTATCACGCCTTATGAAGGCAGGCATCGTCGCCGTCGTGTTCGTGACCGCTTACTGCGTCATATTCGTCCTGCTGCCGTATCAGCGCGAACAACAGTTCGCGCGCATCATCGAATCCCACGGCGGCCACATCGAGTTTGGAGATTTCGCGCCGTTTTGGATTTCACCGGCTCTGCACCGCAGTCTGCCGCTGTTTGACCGCATTCGGCGCGTTGAATTGACAGGTCTCGCCGCACCGCCGGAATTGCTTTCGGCCGTGGGATCGCTGACATACATCGAATCGCTCAACGGCAACAAGGATTTGTCAAATGCGGACCTGGAGCGTTTCAAAGGTCTCACGACGTTGCAACGACTTTTTCTGAGCGACACACAGATCACCGATGCGGGACTGACACATCTGCGACGAATGACTCGGCTGGAATCGCTGTTCCTCGACCGCACCGAGGTGACTGATGCCGGACTGGCGCATTTTTCAGGCTTGGCGCGGCTGCAAGTACTCAGTTTGACCGAGACTCAAGTCACGGACGCCGGACTCGCGCATTTGCCGAGCTTGGCACCGCTGCAAAGGCTTTATTTGAACGAGACTCAGATCACTGACGCCGGTCTCGTGCATCTGGCGGCGATGACCAGTCTCCGCGAATTGTACCTCAGCGATACAGGCGTTACCGATCTCGGGTTGGAACATCTGAAGGGGCTGACAAACTTGGAATTACTCAGACTCAACCACACGGATGTCAGCGGAGCAGGATTGGAGAATTTGAAGGGACTGACAAACCTGCGGCAGCTCTCCCTTTACTATACCTCAGTAACCGATGACGACACGGCGATGCTGCGAAAGTCGTTGCCTCGTTGCGATATCTTCAATTGAACGGCGAATCCCGTGCTGGCGGGCGAATTTCGTCTTCGTCGCGGAGCGACATCCGATGGTAGCCG
>JAYUFI010000692.1:0-29409 GCA_043738805.1 Planctomycetaceae bacterium
TGCAAAGCTCCGTCGCCACCCCGGCCCAGCACAACAGGCTCGCGAACGACGTCCGGCGGCAAGAGGTTCCACACCGCCAGAAACAACACGCAAACAATCAGCAGGCCAACCTTAATCCGCCGCCATGTCCGCGAACGCTGGGGAGCTGCTGGGAGTTCCGACATACCGAGACCTCATCACTCTGTGTTGCATTCGATTCCGCTTGATGCCGTGTTTCGCAAACGCGGTCGAAATCTTAGCGAGAGTTGACTCATGCGCGGCCGGTGACTTCGTCGTCGATTCCTTCAATCACCGCATTCAGAAGTTCGCGATGACGTCGGCGGTCAGCGAGGCGGCCCCGGCGAACGACCAACAGACCCCGAACGACCAAACCGCGTTGTCAGCACGCATGGTTTACGAACAACCAAAAACTAGGGGCCGTCTCCGCTGCGCCGCCTGGTGATGCGGTAAACAGTCCGGTCCGACGATCATCTACCGTCACTCACCCTTGAAATGGTCGGCGATGAGGGCGAGGGCGGCGTCGTTGCAGGCCATGCCGTTGGCCTGATTGCAGGCGATGACGACGGCGAAGTCTTTTTTGGGCGCGAGCCAGGCGACGGCGTACCACATGGTGTTGCTGCCGGAGTGGGTGAGGGCGGGACCGCCGGCCCAGGGTTGGTTGTCGAGGATGATCCAGCCCATCGCGTAGGGCGGCTCGCCGACACCGGGGGGGACGGGCGTGTGGAGCTTCTCGAGGGTTTCGGGTTTGACCAGTTTTGTTTTGGCGGAGGGGAGATTGGTGGCGATGAACTTGGCCCAGTCTCCGATCGAGCAGTGGACGATGCCTGCGGGACCGATGGCGACCGGGTTGTCGGAAGGGGGGGCGGTGGAGCCGGGCTCGACGGGGGTGCCGTTGGCTTGGTGGCCGCGGGGTTGGTCGTTTTTCACGCGCGTGCCGGGGGCGCCGAAGCCGGCGGTGGTCATGCCGAGCGGGCGGAAGATCTTTTCGCGCATGAGGTCTTCCCAGGATTTGCCAGTGACCTTCTCGGCCATGTGGCCGGCGATGGAGAAGCCGGCGTTGGAGTAGATGAACTTCTCGCCGGGAGTGGCTTCGGGCGGCTTAGACGCGACGCCCTGGAGGAGCAGTCGGCGCGCGCTCGTGGGCGTGCCCTTGTGCTGCCAGAGTTTGCCCCAGAGTTCATCCTTTTCGATCGCACCCGGTGCGCCGCCCCGATGGGTGAGGAGTTGTTCGAGCGTCACGGCCTGGTACTGGGGGTGCATTGATTTCTTCAGCTCGGGGAAGGTCTCGCCGAGGGTCTGGCCCCATTTTAGTCTTCCTTCATCGACGAGGATGCCGCAGAGCATGGCGGTCAGCGCCTTGGTGTCGGAGCCGATGTGGAAGCGGTCGGCGGTGGCGACTTTGTCGGGCTTTCCGCGCGTGCGGACGCCGACGACACCGACGGCGACGGTTTCGCCGCTCTGGACGACGGCCACGGCCATGCCGGGGACGTCGTGCTTCTGAATGATGGGGGTGAGGAGCGGGGAGACATCCTTTGGCGGTGGGGTCTCGGCGTGGACCGTGACGGGGATGAGGCAGAGCAGGATGAGAGCGATGGCGAGAATGGATTTCATAAGCGTGGCTCCAGGTTGGGATGTCATGCGAACCGACCGGTTGTCCGCACATCACACTGCATAACAAGTCGATCAGGCTTCCGGTCAACAAAATCGGTGCTGCGATTTGGCCATCCTCATTCGCATCAGTAGCGGACAGGCTCGGCGGTTTGTGAGTCGGCTCGCGTCGCGATCATTGCCCACAGTCCGAACGGGACGCACGACCAAATCGGCACGAGCGGAGTCCAATAACCTCGGCTGGCTCGTTCCAGCAGGCTGGTTCCGAGCAGCAGCGGATAAATAATCGTGCTGAAGAACAACACCCAGCGAGTCAGCCGCGTGCGCGACGTCCAACACATCAGGGCGAGGCTCAGGCCAATCAACAGATCGAAACCGAGTTGCACCATCATGAGCAGGAATCGCCAGTCCCAATTTTCAAGCCCCCATCTCCATTGTCCGAATGGTCGAGACGGGCTGTGGGAAATGACCGACACGATCGTCATGACGACGGCGATCAGAAACGAAATGCCAGCCATTCCCAGCAACGCTTCTCGCGGCGCGGCAAGACGATCCGCACGGCTGAGCGAACCGCTCGAACGAAACACTCGCGCGCTGTGCCGCCAGAGAACGATCCAGCCCAGAATCAAGCAAAACCCAGTCATGGCGAACGGCGGACCGACTGCCGCCGCATTCAATCGAGACAATTCCAAGTCCCGTACAATTCCCGGACGAATGCTTCCTTCGGCAAGCACCATCGCCATCTGGAGGCCAGCGATCCAGGCCGTCAACAGATACGCCAGCCCCAGAAAGATCATGCTGCTGATGACGATTTTGGATCGAAAAAAAGCGACGAACTTTTGGAATGCCCGCGGAGGAAACTCAACCACCTTGGAAATCGCCAGACGAATCTTCGGCCACACGAATTGAAACCACTCGCAGCCGCGAGACCACAAGCGAATCGCCATATCACGCGGTGTGATCCATGCTCGGCATTCGGAAAGTGGTACGTCGGTGAAATGAGTTTTCGCGCTGGGATGTCTCAAGATCACCAACGCCCAAATCGCGAACGGCAGCGTTGCTGGCCACAGGATTCCAAACAGTGCCAACACCAGGACACATTCCACGACGGCGTATCGAAAGTTCTGCAAACTCTTGAGCGATATTCCGGTGAAAGTCGAAACGGCTCCGGCCGCGAAGGTCATCGCCATGAAGAATTCAAACGTGTTTGAGTTAAATCCGGATCTGGGATACGACAGGTTCAACACCAACATCATCAAACCGATAAATTGCCCACCAACACCAACGACGGCCAACGCCAACGCCGGGATGCCAAGCTCCGATTCGATTTGTTCGCGAGTCTTCGGCTCGGTCGGATTAGACGGCGTGAGCAATCTGCCGACGAACGTGGTGAGCAAGTCGATCTTGGACTTCACCCACGCCGCCTTTGTCGATCTGCTTTGTGCCGCAGGCTTCGCTTCGCCCGGCAGCGACTCGCTGTCACGAATGTGATTGACGTCGGTGCGGACGTCAGTGACTCGCTGATAACGCTGGGAGGGTTCTTTCTCCAACGCTCGCAGCACGACTTCATCCAGACGCAGGTCGATGCGGACTTTCTGAGATGGCAGTGGGAAACGGCCGAGCGGCAGTTCACCGGTCAGCATCTCGTAGAGGACGACACCCAACGAATAGATGTCCGCGCGGTGATCGACTTCGGTCGGATGCTCGACTTGTTCCGGAGCCATGTAGTGCGGCGTACCGACCACCTGGCGAGTCCCGGTCAGCGGTCGCTCGGCCGGGCCCTCTTGATCGTCGATCGGCCGGGCGATCTTCGCCAAACCGAAGTCCGCGATTTTCACGCGGCCCTCTTTGGTCAACAGAATGTTTTCCGGCTTGATATCCCGATGCACGATCCCTTGCTCGTGAGCGTACTGCAACGCGTCGCACACTTGCGGCACGATCCCCAACGCCTCTTGGCACGACAGCCGCCCGGTCTGCTCGACATGCCGCAGGCTGGTCCCGTCCACGAACTCCATCAGAAAGAAATACAAATCCCCCTGCTTGCCGAAATCGTAGACCGTGACGATGTGCGGATGATTGAGCTTCGCTAACGCCCGCGCCTCGCGCTGAAACCGCTCGGCGAAACCCGGATCGTTCTCAAAGTCCGGCCGCAGAATCTTCAACGCGACGAACCGATCCAGCTCCTTCTGCCGAGCTTTGTAAACGACTCCCATGCCGCCGTACCCGACCCGTTCGAGAATCTCCAACTGCGGAAAGTACGGAGCCAACTGCTCCGGCAACGGAGCCACAAACCGAGGCCGATAAGCCGCTGTGCTCGGCTGATTCAACTCCGGCTGACTTTCAAAACCGAGCGTCAGCAAGCACCTCGGACACAACACCGACGGCGTCCCCACCGGCACGCGCGCTCCACACTGCGGGCACAGCTTCTCGCCGACTTTCTCGACCGGCGCGGCTGCCTCCGGCGTCGTTCCAACCGGCAAAGGATCAGGCAAGGAGTCTTCGATAGTTGTCATGATCGCCTCTCGTGAATGACATCTACCGAGTACTAAACAAGAATGGGGAAAAGGTTGCTCAAGATTAAAAACTATCAGCCGGCAGGGTCACCTAACTCCCGACCGCTTCCATCAAACTTCGCAATTCGTCATCGACGTCGCCGGGATCAGACAGGGTTTCGGCGACTTCCGATCGCAGCAGTTCTCGATAGCGGCGACGCAAACGGTGGGCGGCGGATTTGATCGCTTCTTCGGAGAAGCCGAAACGAGTGGCCAGTTCGATGTACGGCAGGCGGTTCTCGTCGCCATGCAAGTGCGGTTCGAGCGATTCGCAAAGGTCGCCACGGCTTTCGTTACGGTATTCGGCTCGCAGCTTGTCGAGCGTCGTTTGCAGGACGGTCAACGCCCATTGCCGCTCGAACAACCGTTCGGGAGTTTCGAGGCTGACCGGTTCGTGTTCGTAGCGGCTCTCGGCCCGAACGACGTCGAGCGACTGAATGACTCGACCGCCGCCCCGTTTCTGAGCGTCATCGTGCCGTTGCTCGGTCATCAAAAAGTTCTGCAACGACTTCAGCAAGAACGATCGAAACCGCCCGCGCTGTCGATCCGCTCGCGCGAGCACATTTCCCTCCAGCACAAACGCGAAGAACGATTGAGTCCGATCTTCCGCTTGCTCTGGCGATAACCCGCGCCGCCGAGCGAACGCATACAGCGGAAACCAATACGTCTCGCACAACATTTCCAACGCCTCACGAGCCGGCGTCGATCGCTCGCCACCCGCCGCCTGCACCAAACTCCACCGCGTTGTCGCAAACATCACTTGACCCTTCCGATGGCACAATACCCCCGACCTGCTTCGAGAAAAACCATTGAGCCGCTCGAAATGTCCATCGACATTGTCGTGAATCGTCCGCAACGACACGCGCGTTCGACGGCCGCTTGTCGGTGAGATGCCGAGCACCTTCAAGTTCTTCCGTCGTTAGGTAGCGACCAGCCACGGTCATCGGGCTTGAACAGTCGCTCAATCTGGTCGCTAAAGAAACGCCTGAAATGCGTCATATATAAGTGAAGGGATTATTTATCTCTTCGGAGCCACGGACGGATGCTGCTCGGCGACGGATCTCACGAGCGAAATGGGCGGAGAGGTCTGGCCTCGCGAACACGGCAATGGTTGCCGAGTTCGTGAGGCTTTTTGTTTTGGCATCCGAGAGAGAGGCACACCATGACACAGGCAGAAGTGGATCGCGCGGTGGCGCGCGCGACGGGCGAGAGCGTTCGAACGATTCAACGGCTGGGGTTTCTGATCGCTGATCCCGACAGCGAACTCACCGATCCCGATGACGAAGAGTTGGGCCCGTATGTGCTCGACTGGGACGAACTGGATCGGGAGCGGGTGGAACGACCGTTGACGCAGCAAGTCTTGGAAGCGGCTTGAGCGGGGCAGCGCAAGCAACGAATGACAGCAACATGATTAGCACTCGTGATTCTTCAACCTCACACAACTTTGAAAGG
The DNA here is from genome assembly GCA_043738805.1 of Planctomycetaceae bacterium. Lineage (GTDB taxonomy): Bacteria > Planctomycetota > Planctomycetia > Planctomycetales > Planctomycetaceae > SXKJ01. Next base: position 5,613 of record JAYUFI010000692.1, read on the forward strand.
ACAACGCATGCGTATTCTGTTTATCAACAACGACGGCGGTGGCTTCGCGGACCACATTGAGGTCGCGAACGGCACCACGGTGCAAGACCTGTTCGACCAACAGGTCCGGTCGGGCAAGTCGCACAATTTCTTGATTCGCGTGAACCGAATGCCGGTACCGCCGAATCAAGTTTTACAGGACGGGGATCGCGTCAGCATCACCCCGACCAAGATCGAAGGGGCCTCTTAATCGGATTGCCGGACGGGCCTGCGAGGTGAACGCCTCGCAGGCCCGTCGGCGTTTGGGAGGTTTCCGTTATGGCTGACACCAACAAGATCGAACGGCCGTTGCTCCGAATGGCGACGGCGATTCTGGATTCAATTCGCCAAGCGATCGTGGAACCGCAGTTGCCTGTCCTTCCGCAGCGAGAGTGGGATCGTGCTCAGCAACTGCGACGACAACTGCTCATCGCCAGAAACCGTGGCTGGCAAGGAGCGGCGGAAGAACTGCTGTGGGACTTCAAAGGCGCAGTGCGGATTCTTTCGCGGTACGTTGACGCTGGTTGTCGCGAGATCGACAGCCTGCCGGACGAGTCGGCGAAACCGCTGCTGAACCTGCGGCAGATGTATGACGAACTCGATGCCCTACAAACCGAATTCGGTGAGTTCGACTGCGACCTGAAACAACACACGATCTCCATCGTGACCGATCCGATCACGCTGGAAGACATTGGTCTGGGACCGTTTCAAATCGTGCTGCACTGGGATCGGCTCAATCAGCAACGACCGTATGAAGTCGTCGCGCTCGAACCCTACGCGGCCACGAGTCACGACGACGTCCCACATCCGCATGTCCAAGGCCAAGCGTTGTGCGAAGGAGACGGCAAGGCCGCGATCCGCTCGGCGTTGCAGCAAGGACGGCTGTGTGACTTCTTTCTGCTCGTGACTCAGATTTTGCAGACGTACAACGCCGGTAGTGCCTACGTCCGACTTGAGAATTGGACCGGAGGCAGTTGCTCCGACTGTGGCGACACGGTCAATGCTGATGACATCTGCTCCTGCAACCGCTGCGGTGGCACGACCTGCTACGACTGCTCGCTCAGTTGCACGAAGTGCGACGACTACTGCTGTTCCGAATGCCGTGGTCGATGCCACGGCTGCGATGAAACCCATTGCCGTGGCTGCTTGTCGGGTTGCCCCGACTGTGGCCAGGACTTTTGTGAGGAGTGCCTACTCGATGGACGATGCCAGGATTGCCGAGAGACGGCGGATGAAACCCCGCCGGTGGTTGAGACACTCGAACCCGTATCCGAACCCGCGTCCGCACCAGCCGACGTTGCGATTCAGCCCGACGGCGTGGGCGAAGCTGTTGTTCCTGCGAGACCTCGGCCCGACCGAATTGGGTGGATTCGGGATTTCGGCGGCCGACGATTGTCTGAGAATCGAAGACGTGCAGCTTGTGCGGCAAATCTGCACCTCCGTGACGGTTCACTTCGACGATGCCGCCGTCGCCGACTTCTTCGATTCGCAAGTTGACCAAGGCTTGCCGCCTTCGCGCTTCGGCCGCGTCTGGATTCACACGCACCCCGGCTCGTCCGCGACGCCGAGCCTGCGTGACGAAGAGACGTTCGCTTGCAGCTTCGGCTCCGTCGATTGGACGCTCATGTTCATTGTGGCCCAAGAAGGCCAAACGTATGCACGGCTGCGATTCAACATCGGCCCCGGCGGCTCGCTAGAGATTCCAGTCGCCGTCGATTTCAGCCGCGACTTCACCGCCAGTGACCACGCCGCCTGGAAAGCCGAATACGAACGCTGCGTCATGCCTCCGGAACCGCGACCGCCAACCATTATTGATGGCTGGCCTGCGGACACCGTTCCGCGCACCAATGAATTCCTCGACGAAGAGTGGGACGACTTCTTCGGCTGGCCTGACGACGAGCGAGAGCTTGCCTATCGGCACGAAGAGTTCAACCCGTCCGAGCCATTCGCGGAGGTGGTCCATGTCTGACACCTCCCACCGCTTTGAACGACAGGCGGACCTCGTGCCACAAAGCCGATTGCAAGAACTGCTCGTGACCGTGATCGGCGTCGGAGCCATCGGTCGCCAGGTCGCTCTGCAACTCGCAGCCATCGGCGTTCGCCGCCTGCAACTGATCGACTTCGATCACGTCGAAGCCACCAACGTCACGACCCAAGGCTATCGAGCGACCGACATCGGCCAATCGAAAGTCTCCGCGACCACCAACGATGTCCGACAGATTGATGCCTGCGTCGAAGTCGATGCGGTCGAAGATCGCTTTCGGCCCAAGATGCAAATCGGTGAAGCGGTTTTCTGCTGCATCGATTCGATCTCCGCGCGTTCGGCGATAAGGACCATTTCATGCCCGGACTCAGCGTCAGCGAAAAGAACCATTGGAAAGAGCGGATCGACAAGCGCATCGAAGCCATCGCCGCCGAAGACCCGAACCTACTCGAACGAGTCAAACGGGACGCCCACGACCGCGCGATGCAGTCGCTGAACCTCGCCGACTTGCAGGCCGAGATTGACCGACTCGAACGCGAGGAAAAAGAACTGGAGAAACGGGAGCGCGTCTTAAACCGCACAATGTTGGCTCGTGTGCCCGGAGTGCCACTCAAATGCTTCGCCATGCAACTCAGACGGAAGTCCCCGCGTGCTCAGCACAGACCTGGCGCAGATCGACTAGCAACTTCGTGCTGTTGGTGCTCAACCATTGCTTGGCCCGCTCCGTCTCGGGGCAAAGGCTTTGGGCGGTCAGCCAGAACTTGCGGGAATGGTCAGGAACTGCCAGATGCGTGGCCTCGTGAGTGACGAGGTAGCGCAGGACGAAGTCGGGAGCCAGAATGAGTCGCCAATTGAATGAGAGGTTTTGCAACGTGGAGCAGTTGCCCCATTTGGTGCGCTGGTTCATGACGAAGACTTTGCGCGGGCTTCGCCTCAAACGACCAGTCACGGCTGCGAGTTGTTTTGCGATTTCTTCACGGGCCTGTCTGCGCAGCCAGTTCTCAAGGCTTTTCGAGGGAGCCGTGTGGCGGCGTTTGCCCGCGATGATCGTCAGGCCGCGTTCGTCCAACGTGACTCTGTTGGGACCGCGACGGCCGGCGATTTGTTGAACGCGGACGGGTGTTGGTGTGCCCCGATAAAGAATTTCGCCGACCGTCTTGCGCGGCGTTTTGCGGATTGCCTGTAAGCGTTCGACGCGATCCATTTGGCCGATGATCCAATCAGCGTTGCCGTGCAGAAAGGTATTCACATCGCCGTTGGCTCGCTTCGCAGGTTGGACGACCTCGACACCGCTTGGCCCGATGCGCACACGGAGCTTTCGCGCGGCTCGCGAGCGGACGACTCGATAGTCGATGCGGCGTCCGTCAAGAATGATCGTGTCGAGCGTTGCGGGTTTCATGGCTAGGTTCTATGTGTCCGTCTTCGCCAATTCTTCAACGGCGGATTTCAGGAACGGCGGTTCGGCGTCGTCGGGATCGAAGCCTAGAGCGGCGTAGGCGGGATTCCACGATTCGGCCAGAAGCGATTGCTCCACGCGCATCCTTCCGCCTTTGGAGTTGCTCCAACCGGGTGTGAAGAGTTTCAGACCTTGCAGATGCGCGATCATTCGACGAGCGCAGTCCGCAAGAGCCGTCTCGTCTTTCGTCGCGGCGTCTGCTCGCAGCACAACGAAGAGTTCGTATTCACCCGGATTCTTGAGGTTCAGACGGTCGGGTTCGGCCTTTGTTTTGGCGATCTCGTCAGCGATTGTTTGATACTCGCGCAGACGCTTGGCGGTGGCCTCGTCGTTGGCGTCCTTCTTCGCTTTAAGCTGTTGCAGGCGTTCTCCGAGCAAGCGGTAAACGAAGCCGGGATCGTCTTCGGACAGTTCGGCGGTCAGGGCCGCTTCGAGCGCGGCGGCTTTGTCGGAAGGCGACGGCAAGTCATCCAGCTTCGACACATAATCCGCGTCGATCTTGAAGACCGGCAACGACTCGGCGAGGTCCATGAACGTCGTGTTGTCTTGAATAAGCTGTCGCGTCTTCGCGGCCAATTCGCCGTGAGTGTCGCGGCTGCCGCGTAGTCGGCGGCGGTAGGCGACGTAGATGCTGCACAGCCAGTTGTATTCGTGCCGGTGCGGGTACAGACAAGGATCGGGTGAGACGGCCTCCCACAGTCGTTCGAGGCTCCGAAAGTTGTGCTCGAAGTTCTTGGCCGCGTCGGGATCGCGCAAGCGGCGCAGCGCGGCCAGCAGACAGTCGCGCGTGTCGGCAATCGTGATGTCCTTGAACAGTTCCAGGCACCGCGCGACTTCGCCGGGAACCATGTCTTTGAGAGCCTTCCAATCAATAAGCGACTCTTCGCGGATGTTTGTGTCGAAGTTCAGTGCCTTTTCGAGATTGGTGAAGACACCGAAGTAATCCACGATGATCCCGGTGCGTTTCTTCATGGACGGCAGCGGTCGGTTCGTGCGCGCGATGGCTTGCAACAGGTTGTGGTCGCGCAGTGGCTTGTCGAGATACATCACTTGCTCGACTGGTGCGTCGAATCCGGTCAGCAGCCGGTCGCAGACGATGAGGATCTTGAGCGGCGCTCGCCACTTGGCTCGGTCGTCTCCGTGGCTTTCCTTGTTCCACTTCTCCCACTCGGCGGGCGTGAGCTTGAAGTAGTCAATCAGGTCGTCCTGTTTCGACTTCGGGTACTCGTATTTCGCGACGTCAGGCTCACTGTTCTGCGCATCGGAGATGATGATGTCTGACCATTCCGGCGGTAGTCCGCGCGCCTTCAGTTTCTTATCGAGCATGTCCTTGTAGAGCGCGCACGCTTTGCGATCGACAGCCACGAGTTGGGCCTTGAACCCGTTGGGGTCGGGGTGTTCCAAGAAATGCGTCAGCATCTTGTCGAGCACGATCTCCACACGGCGCGGATCGCGAGCCAGTTCCTTCCATTGCGATTTTTGGCGCTGGACGACGTCTTTGGCCTCTTCATCTTCGACTTCCATTTCTTCGCACATCTGCTCGTAGCCGACGCTCAAGGCTTTCTCGTCCACCTCGAACGGCACTTTGTCGCGGATGTAATGCACTTCCAGCGTCGCGCCATCTCTGATCGCGCGACGGATTCCGTAGTAGCTGACATAGCGTTCTTGTTGACCGTCCTTGATCGGGCCAAAGTCTCGATGCGTGTTTTGCATCGTGCGGTCGATCGGCGTTCCCGTGAAGCCAAAGCGGAAGGCGTTTTTCAGCTTGGCTCGCATTGTCAGCGCGTAACTGTCACCGGCCACGGGAGCCTCCTTTCTGGCTGCGATGGCACTCGTCCACCAGACAGATGATGTTGTCGCGGTCAATCGGGTCGAGGTCGTTCATGTTTTGGAACGATTGGATCGTGGTCACCAACGTTCCTTGAAAACCGATCCGCAGTTTGTGTTTCAAGTCATCCACGCCCAGCGCCTTGACCACGTTGGGATAATCGCAGGCATCGAAGTCGTCGCTGATCTGAGTTTTCAAATCGCGTCGATCCACCACGATCAGCACCGTCGGGTTGTTGAGCGCGAGATGCCGCCGCAGTTTGTACGCCGTGCAAATGATCGTGATCGACTTCCCCGATCCTTGCGTGTGCCAGACGAGTCCCGTTCGTTCCTGCGGGTCCACGGGCCTGCCGATGCACGACACCGCGCGGTCCACGAGATCGTTCACTGCTTCAAACTGCTGATAACGAGCCACCTTCTTGACGGTCTTCCCCTTCTTGGTCTCGAAGACCACGAAGTGCTGAAGGAAGTCGAGCAGATGGCACGGCTGCAACCGCAGCAATCCTTTGACGGGCACTTCCAGCGGGTCGTCGGGCTGATCCGCTTCCGGCTTGTTCCACCAGCCTTTTACATCCGGGTACAAGCTGAGCCAGCGGCCCCACGAGTCCATGAGAATCTCGATGTCTTCCTTGCTGGCGTCGTGGAACAGCACGCTGCCGTAACGGAACTCGTCTTCATCGGCGGCAATGCAGAACACGTTCGGCGTGAGAATCAGCGGAGCCTGTCGCTGGTAGCGGTGGAGTTGATGCACCGCTTCTCTCCAATCTTTGCCGCTGGCGAGATAGCTCTTGTACTCGGCGATCACCAACGGGATGCCGTTGACCAGCAGCACGGTGTCTTCGCGACACTGCTTGACCCCTTGCACGCGATATTGGTTGGTGGCGGTGAAGTCGTTGAGGTGCTGTTTCGCCGGATCGAATTCGATGAATCGCACCGTCTTCGCATCTTCGCCGGGGACGAGTTCAATGGCTGCTCCGTCACGCAGCCGGTTGAGTGTTTCGCGGTTGGCGGTGAGCTTGTCTGGATGCGACATCGTGTTCCGCAGCGCCACCACCGCGAGCCTGGCCTGAGCCTCGGTCGTGACCTCCGGGTTGATGCGCAGGATCGCGTCAACGAGCAATTTCTCGACGAGCGGGTCTTCCAACGGACGGTCAAAGACAGCCATCGCCTCTTCGGTGCGATACTTCCAACCCAGCCCCGTGTCGTCGGGGTTGGCGCTGCCGTGACCGGACAGCCATTGGATGACAGGCAGTTCAACGTAGCCTTGTTCGCTCATGGTTTGGGAAAATAGCGAACACCGGGCAGATCCTTGAAGTGTTCGTCCTGTGTCCAGAGAGTGGCTCCGTAGCGCTGAGCCGTTGCATAAATGATGCTGTCGGCCAGCGGAAGATTGTGCCGAGCCGCTTCCAATGCCAGCGTTTCATCGAGCGCAATCACTTCGCCCGCGTGCATCAGACTGGCAACTTGCAGCGCGTCATTCTCGCCCCGTTCACGCAACACCTTCTTGAAGACTTCGTAAATGGAAACCGTGGGGACGATCAGATTGGCCGGGTCTTCCAGTGCGGCAGCGAAATCGGCGGCCCGGTCGGTATCGCCCAGATACTCCAGCCAGCCCGATGAATCGACGACATTGCGAGTGCTCACAAACGATCTCCCTCGCGTTCAACTCGCGTGTCCATGCCGCGCAGGAAGCCGCGCATTGTCTGGATAAGTCGCACCGGGATGAGTTCGAGGCGGTCCCCGAAGCACAGCACTCGGAGTTGCTCGCCGGGAATGAGCTTCAACGACTGGCGGGCCTCTTCCGGGATGACGACCTCATAGAGGGGCGAAACGGCGACGGTGCTCATGACTCTTATCTCCTTCCAATCAATCAACTCTGCGGCTGAATGTGTTGCCGTACAATCTCACACTATCCCTGAATCCAAGGACCGTCAACGTGGACTGTTTTGCTCACGTTGTCTCCAGCGATTCGAGTTTGACGCCATTCACGCGCACACGCCCGGTGAGCAGGTCGTGCATCAGGGATTTTTTCAGTTCCCGCAAGGCTTGTTCCTTCTGGACCAATGCGGCCAGCTTCGCCTTGACCGCTTTCATGGTCTTCGCGATCTGGCTTTGTTCTGGCAACGGCGGCACCGGAAATTGAAACGCTCGAAGCTGAGTCTTGTTGGTTGATGCGAGGTTGGTGGTTCGTTTCGCGACGCGGTTGAAATATCGCTTGGCGATGTCGGACTCGACAATCAGCGAAAAGTACACGGGGTCAAGCTCATCCCGATTCGCGCGCACGCGGAAAATGTGGTTCTGGTGGAGACAGTCGGGAATCTGCCCGTCCCAAATCGTTCCTCGGCCGAGCTTGTCGAGATCACCGCCCTCTGTCATCAACACGTCACCCGGCAACAGGCGATAGCCGTCAACGTCGGTGACACGGACGCGGACGGTCTTGATCGTCGATAGATTCAAGTGGCCGTCTTGCACATTCGCGACGCGAAGGTAGGGAAGTTCGACCGACTTGAAGCCAGAAACATCCTTGCCGAGCGTGACTCCCGATCCCACTTCGGCAACTTCATCGACCCGTCGCATTTGCCAATAAGACGGCCGCTTGGTGCGATTGGTCTTCGTTGAACTGAGTCCTCGCTCCAACAAGTCATGCAAGAGCGAATGATCGAGTTCGCGTGCTTGATCGGCTGCCACATGAGTTCGTTCAATCGCGGTGTCTACGGCATCGAGAATCCGAGCGATGGCGGTTTGCTCGTCGGGCGGCGGAACGGGAACTACCAATCTGTGGATGTCCCTTTCGTTCACTGCCGGGTAACTCGTGCCACATTGCCAAGCGACCAACTGGCGCATGACTGGCTCGGAAAAAGGGAGGTGTTTCAGAAATTGAGGATTCAACTCGCCGTCGGATCGAATGACCGCAAAGCCTGTCGAGCAGATATGCGGTTCATGGTTGTCCCAACTTGCAAAAGTGTGGGACATCAGCAACGGGCGCACGGTGCAAATCAACGTGTCCCCTTGTCGAGCCACACGTCTCGCTCGGCTCGGAGAATCAGCAAACCGAATGGTTTGGACCGACTGCCAATCAACATGCCCTGTATTGACGCTGCTGATGTCGATGTAGCGGAAGCGGAAGTCTGGATCAGTCGAATTGCCAAGCGATTCCGAGTTGACCCGCGCAACGCCAAGCGTGTCCGCCATCGCCGTTGGCCACGCCGAACAGTAACTCGCAACGGCGCGCTCAATTGGCGTTTGCACAGACATAACCAAGCTCTCGAATGATGGCATCAAGTTGTGTGACCGCACGCTTGGATTCACGTTCGGCAACCACGAGCGATTCAAGTGCGTCCTTGACCTCAACTCTCGGCTCCGGCTCGAACGTGTCCACATAGCGCGGGATGTTGAGGTTGAATTCGTTCTCCTCGATCTCGCCACCGGAAACAACGCGGGCGTGTTTGAGCAGTTCGTCCGGGTCGCTGTAGAGCGCGATCAGTTCGTCGCCGACAACGGCCACGTCGCGGCGGTCGTCCTCGGCACGACGGCAGGTCTCGGCGATCCGCTCGTCACGCTCGCCGAGCTTCGCGGCCGGCTTCTCTCGCTGCTTTTCCAACTTGGCAATCGTCGTCTCGAAAGGCTTCTTCGCGGCCTTCGTGGTCTGAGCATCCCGCTCGGTTTTGGCGGCGGCGATGGCTTCATCACACTTCGCCAGCTTGTCGGCATGGATCGCGTATTCCGCTTTCAGCCGTTCGACCTCTTCCGTCTCGCGACGCTCAATCTCTTTCCGAATCCGTTCGCGGTGCTGCTTGACCAAGCCCGGCACCTTCTTCGCGTCACCGTAGGCGTGGTAATGCACCAACATCCGCATGACATCCTGCGGACGCAGCTCATTCTGATTGGACAACTCGCGATAATGCCGAGCGGCATACACGAGCAGCACCTGATCCTTCCGCGACTTGGGCCGATCCTTCCGCAAAATGAACAAGCACGCCGGCACGCCCGCTCCATAAAACACGTTCAGCGGCAGCGAAATCACGGCGTCGACCAACCGCGACTCCAACAGTTTCTGACGAATCAAATGCTCGTCGTCCGCCTTGCGGCGTTTCATCTTCGGATTACCGTCGCCATCGAACTCGCCAGTCTCTTCCTCAACCTCCGGCTAGCCGCGAAACAACACCCCCTGCGGACAGACAACGCCCGCTCGTCCGCTGTCGGTCAGCGACGCGAGGATATGCAGAATGAAAGCGTAGTCGCCGTAGGACGCTGGCGGACTGCGGAACGGCGTGCCGCGACCAAAGCGGTGAAACGAGTCCTTGTAACCTTCCTTGCCGAAGACCTCCTTCTTGAGCTTGTCTTTTTTCTTCTTGTCATCCGTCATCAGTTCCGGCTTGAGCCACCAGAATTCATCGGAGAATGGGAAATTGGCAAGCACCACCGAGAACTTGCGGACTTGACCGTGCTCCAGAAACTGCGGGTCGGTAATCGTGCTGGTTCCCGCTTCGATTTTCGCCTCCAACCCGTGCAGCACCGAATTGATTTTGCCAATGGCCGCGTTGCTCCAATTCATCTCCTGCCCAAAGTACTGCGCCGAAGTCGCATGGTGGCCGTGCTCGCGCAGGTAATCCGCCGAATGCACCAGCATCCCGCCGCTCCCGCACGTCGGATCGTAGATCGTGTCCCCCGGCCGTGGCTCAAGAATACGGACGAGCGTGTCCACGACTTCCGGCGGCGTGAAGAATTCCCCCGCCTTCGCCCCCGCGTCATCCGCGAACTGCTTGATGAGGTACTCGTAAGCCCGCCCCAAAATGTCCGGCGGCACACTCTTGTTCGACAGGTCCACTTCGGCAAAGTGCTGGACGAGCGCATGCACGACTTCGTTCGCAATCAGCTTCTTCCCGCTCCCATCCGGCGCGGGCTGGTTCCAATCGACGGTGAACACGCCCCGCAGTTCTTCATTAGCACTCGCCACAGCCCTCATGGCATTGGTGAGGAATTCGCCAATGCTCTCCGAAACGGCGAGCACATCGCCCCATCGCGCACTATCGGGAATTGAAAAGCGATGCTCGCCTCGCGTCCGAAATACGGCCTTCTGTTTTTCCGTGAACGCTCGCCCCTGTTGCCGCTCCAACTCGGCGATGGCTTCGTCGGCTTCATTCTCCCACTGATCGCACAACCGTTTGTAAAACATCAACGACAGGATGTAGTTCTTGTAGTCCTGCCCGGCCGTCTTGCCGCGAAGAATGTTGGCCGCGCCCCACAAGTGCGCTTCAAGCTGTTGCTGCGTGAGTTTCATTGGGTCAATCAGGCTGTTCGCCAAGGACATCGTTGCTCGGTCACGTCTTAGCGTGTCCAAGAACCTGCCAACCTGCAACCCCGCCGCTGAGATTTGACGCGCTACGAGGCCGAGTCCGCTTTCAGTCTCTCGCTCGTCCGCCACAACGCGCTGCGACCGGATGTGCTTTGGGAATTGAAAAGTGGGATGCTCAAAAAGAGCGGCCTCATGCAACTGCACCGCGGTCAAGAAGCCTTCGATCAACTCGGCGGCTTGGAGTCCCTGAAGGCGTTCTGCTGTCGCGCTCTTCGCTACGGTGTTCGTCGCGCGGGCGTGCGCCCGCGCGGAGTTTTGTTGCTGGGTGTTCCCGGCACCGGAAAGAGTGCCTTCGCCAAAGCCCTCGGAAATGAAACTGGTCGGCCGACATTAACGCTCGATGTCGGCTCGCTGATGGGCAGCCTTGTCGGTGAGTCCGAACGGAATATCCGCCAAGCCCTACGCATCGCCGATGCGATGGCTCCCGCGGTCTTGTTCCTCGATGAGGTCGAGAAAGCACTCAGTGGCGTGGCCAGTTCCGGTCAAACCGACAGCGGCGTGAGTGCCAGGCTCTTCGGAACGTTCTTGTCGTGGTTGAATGACCGAACCACTGACGTGTTCGTCGTCGCCACATCGAACGATGCGTCGAAGTTGCCGCCGGAGTTTTCTCGCGCGGAGCGCTTCGACGGTGTGTTCTTTCTCGATCTGCCGAACCGTGACGAACGACGAGCGATTTGGAATCTGTACATCAACGCCTTCGACCTGGATCGCGATCAGAAGTTGCCAACCGACGAGTCGTGGACCGGCGCGGAGATTCGCTCGTGCTGTCGGCTCGCCGCGTTGCTCGATCTGCCGCTGACCGAGGCCGCAAGAAACATCGTTCCAGTCGCCGTGACGGCCAGCGAATCCGTCGATCGGCTCCGCATCTGGGCCTCCGGTCGTTGCCTCGATGCCACTCGCGCTGGCATCTATCAAAAGTCGTCAACGGCTTCGTCGCGCTCCTCACGAAAAGTCGTGCGCGATCCGTCTCTCAATTGAACACCTTCACCTTCTGACTCCAACGGAGGTCTTCATCTCATGAGCCAATCATCTCCGACCTCGCGTCGGACTTCTCCCGCCGAACGACTGCAAACCAGCACGGCCGCCGTGCGATTGAGTCTGCGTTGGTTCGGTGTCCGCAAAACACTCAGCCCCGAACAAAAAGCCGAAGCCGCTGAAGCGTTCGGGGCCGCTGGCGAGTTCCTGAGTGCTGGAAAGAAGTTGCTCGACACACGGCATCCGGCGTACCACGCTGTGAGCAGCGTTCGCGGTCGCATCCAATCTGTGTGGAAGGGACTCTCGCTACCGTATCCCGAACCCGCCATCCGATTGATTCGACGCGACGACATAGAACGACTCGACACACAACTGACTGTGTTGCGCAGCGAACTGACCGAAGCGGTCGAACAGCTCGACCGCCGATATGCCGAACTGAGAACGGCCGCGCAACAGCGACTCGGTCGGTTGTTCAATCTCTCGGATTACCCGGCTTCGCTGAGCGGATTGTTTGCCGTCGAGTGGGATTTCCCGTCGATCGAACCACCGGACTACCTGCAACAACTCAATCCGGAACTCTACGAACAAGAGTGCCGTCGCGTTTCCGCACGATTTGACGAGGCTCTGCAATTGGCTGAGCAAGCCTTTCTGGCCGAACTGTCGCAACTCGTCACACATCTGACTGATCGGCTCAGCGGCACCGAGGATGGCAAACCGAAAGTCTTTCGGGACACCGTCGTCTCGAAGTTGACCGAGTTCTTCGAACGATTCCGGCGGATGAATGTGCGATCGAACGAACAACTCGACACTCTCGTGTCGCAGGTCGAAGACCTGGTGAACGGCGTCCAGCCAAAATCGCTCCGCGAAAACCGTGTCCTCCGCGAGTCCGTCGCTGCGGAGTTGAACCAACTGCAACCGGTCTTCGATGGCCTGTTGGTTGATCGGCCACGCCGCAATCTTCTTCGGCAGGCGGCTGCGATCTCGGTCCAGGAGGCGGCCTGATGCAGCTCGTCATCACGCCGGTCGGCGACGTCCGCTGCCTCTACGACGAATCGCTCGATCTGACTTCGCTGGGATCGGTCCACGTTCAGCGCGGTTCGCATGTGGAACCTGATTTCGTCGGTCACTGGTTCGCCGACATGTCTCCCGTCGGTGGCCCCCGCTTGGGGCCGTTCCCTCGTCGGAGCGACGCACTTAGCGCAGAGGTCGCTTGGCTTCGTGATCACTGGCTGGTGCCGCCAATGCTCTCCGATTCCTCCGCTCTCGTGTGACCAACGGTCGCGACGACGAATTCTCGCTCAACCTCTTCACAAGGAGGTTTCTTTGGAAAGTCTGATCACCCTTGATCTGCTGATGTTTCTTGCGTATTGGTTCTTCAAGCACGGCAAGAGACTCGGCAGCGTCCGTGGATTCCATGCTGGCTGCCGTTGCCGGCGACGTCGCCGCTGACGAAATCCGTCTCCACAAATCGAACGCCCTTGGTGCCCGGGTTCGTCCCGGGCACTCGGGGCTTTTTTTAGCTATTCCAAGCATTGCAGAGGGCGACGGAGTTTCGGCCACCGCGCCGTTGCGGAACATGCCCAGCCGTCCGCGTGCTCGCCGCCACCAATCGCGACCTCTACGAAACCATCTCGGCCGGGACGATTCGAGAAGACCTCTTCGACTTCTCGACCACCTTGCCGCCGCTGCGTGAGCGTCGCAGTGACATCCCCCACATCACCGACCAGTTGCAGACAAAGATCAATCGCCAATTCGAGCAGGAGAAATCCGGTGACATCCTTCATGCGGACAACGTTCAGTGCTTCTGGCAAACTCCAAAACGGAATGAGCACCCTACCGCTCCTGATACCGCGTTTTGAGGAACTGCTCTGCCTTCGTGAAGCTTGCGCACTTGGCGTTCTCGACATCGAGACGAATATCGTGCCGCCGTTCTTCGCCCTCAATCTTGTCGCGGTTGAGCGTCAGTATGTACTGAAATCCGTCGTCGCTCTCCATTTGCTCGTGCAGGAAATTCAGGCAGTTGGTCAACGTGTCTTGGTCGACTTCAAGTATGTTGTCATGGACGAGAAAAGCTGGATGATTCCGGCGACTGATCGGGTCAAACAACAGGGCGAGGTCGTAGATGAAGACTCGAACGTGATCGATGCTTTTGCTGCCATCATCCTGAATGCGAAGATCGAACGACAACGGACGCTTCGCGGTGACTGCGTGATCGAGATTGAAGCGAAAAGATGCACGGCTGCTTTGCATGATCCTCTCATGAAACACAACGACCGTGTCGTTAAATGATTGTTCCGTCTCCGAGTATTCACTGAGAGTTCGCGCCAGCGCCTGAAGGTCGTTTGTCCGATCCGTTTTGGTGGTTTCGACCTCTTGAAGCTTGTCTTGATAAAGCTTGAATTGCGTTGCGAGCCGGTGATATTCGTCGGTCCTGCGAGTGGCGACTTCCAAGCCTGTTTTGAGTTCCGCTAACACGCCTTTACGGTCAAGTTGCCTCGACAATTCCGAGTGCCGATCAGTGAGTTTGTGAATTTCAGTGCTTAGGCTCCGACGACGTGTTTCCAACTCCGTCAGTTCTTCCTGACGCAATGCTTGCTGAAATCGTTCAATCTCGGCTTTGAAAAATTTCGCCTGTTCAAGCGACTTCTCAACCAAGTCGCCTAATCCTGACTTGATGCGTTCGTAGACGATTTTCAAGTCAGATGCATCAATTCGTTCGGGGAGCGGAATTGATCGAATCTGGTCAATCTGAAAACTCAAACTTTTACGTTCGCCGCGTAACTGCTGAAGTTCAGTTTCAATCCGGTTGAGTTCCCCCTCAACTTCTTCAAACGCCGGATCAGCTCGCAGAGTCGTCAGCGCTTCGTCGATCTTGCGCGTTGCTTGTCGCTCTTCATTCAGCTTGCTCGGAATGTCCGCGATCTTCAGTTCATTTCGGTTCGTGACGGTCAGTTTGAGTTCGCGGAGAACCTTCCGCTGAGAATCGAGTCGTTCAATGGTCTCTTCCAAACGACGGTAAGTGGAAAGTTCGATCCCCAGAAGGTAGAGGTGCGGAGCGATGTCATCGGGCACCCGCGACTCCGTGTCGTGCGGATTGATGTAATTCTTGAAACCCGATCGTTCATCCCTCATGAGCAGCGAGAGAACTTGGCGAAACGAGAGCTCACCAGCGTTATCGTGCTCAGCAAAAAGTAGAGCGGCCAGGTAGTTCGTGGCATCGTCGAGTGTTTCAAAAACGGTCTCTGCACCGTCGCTCGTCACAATTGTCGGCTGATCTGGATTCGCGATGGCGCGACGGATCTGAAGGCGTTCTTGACCGATCGTCAAATCGAGGACGACAACCAAGTCATGGGGCAGAATGTCTTCTGGAATCTTGCTGACGCGAGTTTCGGCAAGTCGTCGACAGAGCGCAAAGTGCAGGAATTCAATGCAAACACTTTTGCCAACACCGTTGACCTTGCGGCCTTGGCCGTCAGTTTCCGAGCGTTCCCCCAGGATCAGATTGACTCCTGAGTGAAACGAGATCGGAGCGAAGCACTCAGGCTCGCTGGATAGTCGATGAAACCGCAGCATGGATCATCAGTCACATTTTGTAGATGTAAGGGGCTTTGAATTCGATCGCGCCCACGGAGTGCAGAAAGATCAACGCAAACATGATGGGCCGGTACTGCGTAATTTTTTTCTTCTTGAGCTGGGCCGTAATTGTTGTCAGCGAAACGCGAGTTTCTCCCGTCGCCTCAAGTTCTTTGAGGACCAGATAGCCGATGTGGACCATTGAGGTCGTAAGTGGTTCGTCTTTTGAAACGAGTGACATGGTCTAGATACTCGGATTGGGGAAGACGTTACAGCGAACGAATTCATCGGCGAGCAGGAAACGAACGGCCGTTTCTTCAGCTTTGGTTCCCTGTGCGTGGGCGCGTTTCAGAAGATCATCAACCAAGCTCAGGAATGCAACTTGTGCGTTGTTCGCGTTGCGGTCGAGCGCTTCAATGCTGTGCGACTTTAGCCATGCTTGGATCTTTGCGACTCTGGCCGCGTCGTAACCGATGGCGGCTCG
Source organism: Planctomycetaceae bacterium (assembly GCA_043738805.1). Taxonomy (GTDB): domain Bacteria; phylum Planctomycetota; class Planctomycetia; order Planctomycetales; family Planctomycetaceae; genus SXKJ01. The sequence continues at coordinate 21,286 of JAYUFI010000692.1, forward strand.
TGCTTGTTCAATCGTCGCGTGCAGCGTTTGATTGATCCGATACTGTCCGAGCAAGTAGGCAACGTGCTCTCGAAATCGCTGACGCTTTTGCTGCAGGTCGGGCTGACGCTCGTCGAAATCAATCTGGTCTATGGGCGAGTTCTCTGACATGAACTGGATCACGGCGATTAAAGTTTCCAAAGTCTGATCGACACCAAACCGAAGCGCGACCCCCAAAGGCTGGAGTTCATCCCTGAGAAGCGTCAACAGCTCCTTCTGCTCTTCGACGGTCATATCCTGAGCTTTTTGGAGGATTGAACCAAAACCGATCCGGTCACGAGAAGCGACGAAATCGTAACCTTTCAAATCGGCACCGAAGTCAGCGGTGCTGCCAGGAATCTCAATCTCTGGATAGACGAAGATGAGCCGTTTGTAGGTCGTGTCGTACTTGCCGATAAAGCCCTTGAGCGTCTTGCGAATCTTGGCCGCGTTGGTTGTCACTGTGACCTGCACAGCGACACTATTGACCGTGTCCGACAAATCGAATGATTCTTGATTCATCCCGAAAAGCGCGTTGGCGTTGTCGAGTTTCCAACCAAAGGCCGTATTGAGCAAATCGCGGAAAAAGTTCTCAAGCTCAGTGAGCGAGGCATAATGACGCAGCGCGACGTCGGCCCGAATGTCTTGTTCCAAGCGGACCAACCAGTCTTTCATTTCCGTCAGTTGATCTTGGCGCTGTCGTGTCACTTATTCGGCTCAATCAAATGAGGAAAACCGGAATTTTCGTCCAAGGCAAGATACCGGAATCATCGAAAAGTAACGACGCACATACTCGCCGCGAAACGAGTGCTGCTACTTCGTCACCCCAACTTATCTTCTCCGCACCAATCCCAGGATTGCCCACACGCGGCCCGCACTGGTGATGAGTATTAGAGATTTCGAGCCTTCGTCTCCGGGTTTGGTCGGTCGCGAAGTCATCGACTAAGAGCCGTCGTCCCGTTGCGTCTTGAAAGGGCAGTGTTGTCACGGCGCGACCGCATGAACGACGAACTCGAACAGTTCTTTCTTCGAGTTCCGCTTGCGGATTGCTTTCCAGCCAACGTTGCTGAAGCCGGCGTCCTCGAACAGTGCGGCATAGATTCCTTCGACGGGCAACACCGTATCGTAGAACTTTGAGTTGCCCACGATGTAGAAGCAGCGTGGTTTGGGTGTCACGACTTTTCGCAAGTTCTGGAGATACAGCTTGATGTCGTTGAAGTAGCGATGCACGTACTTGCCCAGAAATGGATGCTGCTCCGAAATCGCCGAGACGATGTCGTTGAAATGTGGGTAGGCCACGTCGCCGTTGGTCGATTCCCAATCTGCGAGATTGCTTGTCGCACTGCCCCATGTGCCACCGATGCTTGCCAATCCATCTCGCCGGCTTGTCGGCCGCTTTCCAAAAAGCTGAGCCAGTACATGTAGGGACGGAGTTCGCGGATGTAGCTCATACGGTTCGGATACGGCGGCGAATTGATCAACCCTCTCCCCCGAAGTGGGGGAGAGGGGACCAGACGGCCGAACGTGCGCTGTCGGATTAGACGAACAAGAAGCGATCATCGAATGTGAAGACTTCGTTGATCTCAGCGGCGGTGGCATCGAAGAGATGGTCCTCTTCGCCCGCTTGTCCGGCGAGCGTATCTTTGCCATCGCCGCCCCAGGTCGAGTCGTCGCCGTCGCCACCCATCAGACTGACGTGGCCTTCCGCGCCCAGCAGTGTGTCGGCACCCCTGGAGTGCCACAGAACAACCACATCGGCGGCCACGGAATCGGGAGCCTGTTCATGCAAATTCTGATCGCCGACGACGACCAGCCAGCCAGCCGATTTCCCAAATCATCTGGGTGAAGAGCGCGCCACATGATTTTTGGGACAACAACTTTGTCCCAAACGACAACAACTTTGTCCCAAACCAGGCTACGTTCACACATCCAAGTCTTTGACCTCAAGCGCGTGTTTCTCGATGAATTCGCGGCGGGGTTCGACGGCGTCACCCATGAGGATGCGGAACATTTCGTCGGCGGCGGCGGCGTCTTCCATCGTGATCTTCAAGAGCGTGCGGGTCTTGATGTCCATCGTGGTGGACCACAACTCTTCGGCGTCCATTTCGCCGAGACCTTTGAAGCGGGTGATCTTCTTCCCCTTCTCGCCGAGCTTGCGCAGTGACATGAGCAGCTCGCGGATGCTGCTGAGTTTCAGATTGCCGGAAGCGTTTTCGATGTGGAACGGGAAGAACGGTTCGCCGTTGCGGTTGCCGGCGGGGAGCAGATCTTTTACGGCGAGGCCGAACGTCTTCAGCTCTTTCAACGTTTCGTTGATGACGCGGACTTCGTGCAGTTCGACGATTTGCAACAGGATGCCGACGTCTTGTGGCACCGGCTTACCGACAGCGGGTTTACCACTGGCGTCGAGCGGCGGCGCGACGGCAACCTGCGGCGTGGTGGTCAGTGGCTGTGCGGCAAGAGATAGCGCGGCTTCGGCAATCGTGAATTCTTCACCGCGTTTCTGTTCTTCCTCGGCGAGGAAGCGGTCCAGTTCCTCTTTGTTGAAGAACCAGTGCTGGTCTTTGCCGACGAAAACGCGGAAGCGGGGCAAGCTGCCGTCTGACGCGAGGTGATGCGTGGCGATGTGCCGCAGGTCGATGCCCCGGCGTTCCATCGTTTCGAGCGGTTCGGACAGACGACGGATCAAGCTGACCAGTTTTTGCAGCGCGTCACCTTCGATTTTGCTGTCGTTCTCTAACACGACAATGCTTTCGCTGAGGCCGATCTCGATGAGCTCGCTCATCATCTGCTCGTGCGATTGGACGTATCGCGTTTTGCCGCGCTGTTCGACCACTTTGTAGAGCGGCGGTTGAGCAACATAGATGCAGCCGTTTTCGACCAGCTTGCGCAAGTGCCGGAAGATGAAGGTCAGCAGCAGCGTGCGGATGTGGCTGCCGTCCACGTCGGCATCGGTCATCATAATGATCTTGCCGTAACGCCGCGTGTTGACGTCTTCGAGTTCCGCACCCGGCGGAACTCCGATCGCTTTGAAGATGTTGGCGATCTCGATGTTGTCGAGCACTTTGACGAGCTGGGCTTTTTCGACGTTCAGAATCTTGCCACGCAGCGGCAGGATGGCTTGTACATTCGAGTCGCGGCCCGTGTCGGCCGATCCACCGGCGGAGTCACCTTCGACGAGATACAGTTCGGTGAGATTGAGGTCATGGCTGCGACAGTCACGCAGTTTTTCGGGCAGGCCGCCGGTCGTGAGGCCCCCTTTTTTGCGGACCATCTCGCGCGCTTTGCGAGCCGCTTCACGCGCTTCGGCCGCTCGCAGACCTTTCGTGAGCAGCAGCTTCGCCGTCTGCGGATTCTCTTCGAGGTATTTTGAGAGCCCGTCATGGACGACTGACGTGACGATCCCTTCGACCTCACCGTTGCTGAGCTTCGTTTTGGTCTGACCTTCAAACTGCGGATTCGGCACACGAACCGACACGATCGCGGCCAGTCCTTCGCGGAAGTCTTCGCCGCTGGGGGTGAAGTCCTTGAAGATGTTGTTCTTCTTACCGTAGTTGTTGAAGACTCGCGTCAGAGCGTTCTTGAAGCCGGTGAGGTGCGTGCCGCCTTCGATGTTGTTGATGTTGTTGGCGAACGAACGAATGCTTTCCGAGAAGCCGTCGTTGTACTGCATCGCCACTTCGACTTCGGAACCGTCAATCGCTCCCTTGATGTGGATCACGTCGTTGTGAATCGGAATGTCCGCCCGATTCAAGAACTTGGCGAACTCCACCAAACCGTTTTCGTAATGGAATTCTTCCTGCTGACCGTTGCGTTCGTCTTGCAGCCGAATGCGGATGCCAGCGTTGAGGAACGTCAGCTCTTGCAGCCGTTTGGCCAACACGTCGAAATGAAATTTCGTGTCTGGGAAGATTTGATAGTCAGGCTGAAATGTGACCTTCGTCCCTGTCGTTTCACACTTGCCAATTTTTTGCAGGTCATGGACGCGGACACCGCGAGCGAATTCCATTGTCCAGACATGTCCCTCGCGACGGACTTCTACTTCCAACCATTCCGCGCACGCATTGACTGCCGTGATACCGACGCCGTGCAAACCGCCGGTGCCGGTCTTGTAGCCACTTTGCCGATCAAACTTGCCGCCAGCATGAATCTTGGTGAAGACGATCTCCAGAGCAGACTTGCCCCCTTGATCGGCCATAGCACCAACCGGAATTCCGCGACCATCATCGAGCACCGTCGCGCTGCCATCGGCGTTGATGTTGACCGTGATCGTGGTGGCAAAACCGTTGACCGCCTCGTCGATCGAGTTGTCGACGACCTCAAAGACCAAGTGATGCAGGCCCCGAGATGCGCGATCGCCGATGTACATGTCCGGCCGCAAACGGATCCCTTCGATCCCCTCGAGGGCACGGATGTTTGTTTCGTCGTAGGTGCCTGCGGCAGCGGTTGTCGTTTGAGGCTGATCGCTCATAGGGTTTGCATCCTGTCGGCCAGTTTTCCAAACCGGCGAGTGAACGGTTTGGAAAACCGTTCTACTTTTTCTGATCCGTCTTCAGGCGGAATTTCAAATCTTTGATCTTCAAATGTGATTGCTGTTGTTGCAACGAAGCCAACAACGTTTGCTTGTGAAAGCTGGCCAACTCGCTGAGCAGTCCCGTGTTAGAAACACCGATCTGCAACACGCCTCGGCTAAGTGCAATCACTGACGAGTTCTTCGCCACGTCGTCTCCTGCGGCTAACTTCCAGGCTTGCTGCAATTGCTGAGTCCCTTGGACTCGTGCCAAACCTTTGAGGGCAATCAATTCCGACAACACTTTGCCAAGTTGCTGCGGTTCCGCTGGGCGTTTGCCGATCGGCTGAAATCCTCGCAAGTCGGCATACGGGTCGTGTGGCATGGGACTCACCGCACTTGAAGATTACCGATCTCGCGACAGCGGCATCACAACGTACTGATAACCGTCTTCTGTTTTTAACAACGCCGCACTTTCCGAATCGTTCAACATCACTTTGACTGAACTCGCTGAATCAAGGATTCGCAGAAACTCGACGATGTACCGCGGATCGAACGTGATCGTCAGCGAGGCTCCGTCGTAGCTGATTGGCACTTCAACTTTCGATTCGCCGATGTCTGCCGCGATGCTCTTCAACCGCAGCACGCCATTGCCAAATTCAAAATCGACGCCGCGACTCTCTTCGCTGGTGACGATCTGAGCCTGACGCACGGCCGACTGAAACGGCCCGACGACCATGTCCATTTGCACGTTCGATGACGACGGAACCACGTCGGCATAACGTGGAAATCGTCCTTCGACCAAGCGGCTATAAATCGTCGAACTGCCGCACTTCACCAACACGCTGTTGGGGTACACAGCCAAGTACACGTCTTGGTCAGCGTCGCTGATGCTCTTCTCAATCAACGCGAGTGCCTTTGACGGAACCACCGGATGTGTCGTTCTCGCTTCAACAGTGCCGACCGTCGTGACCACGGTACTGACGACCGCGAGCCGTCGGCTGTCCGTTGCGGCCATCGTCAACTTGTCGCCCAAAAATTCCAGCAACACACCGCCGAGCGCGTAGCGTGTGCTTTCAACATCCGTTGCGAAGACCGTGCGGCGAATCATCTCTTTGAACGAGGACGCCGGAATGACGTAATAGCTCTCCGCGTCGAAAGCTTGCACGGGAGGAAACTCAGCAGGGTCTTCGGCAGACAATCGAAATTCACTGTGGCCTGATCGAATCCAAACCGCCTTCTCGCCGACTTCCAAATCAACGCTCTCGTCGTTCAGTTCGCGAAGAATGGAAACCACTCGGTCCTTCGGCAGCAGCACTTCACCGGACGAATCTGTTTCAACGCCAGGTATATCGTATCGAATGCCGACTTCCTGATCTGTACCGATGAGCGTTGCTTTGCCACCACCAACTTGCAGCTTCACATTCTTGAGAATGTCCTTCGGAGAACGAGAGGGAACCACTCCGCTAACGATTTGAAAGGCTGTGGACAATGAGGGTCGATGGCAATGGAGCTTCATGTTTGGACCACGTTAAATAAGGGGAGAAAGTTGGCTGAGTAACTCTTCTTCTAAAAGAATTATTAAGAGTTGTATTGGTATCAGAGAAGCTAGAAATTGTGGATTACTAGACCGTGAAAAACGGAGCGGCAAGGTAGCGAAATACTTACGTTCTCACAACGAGTGAAAAGGGGTGTCGATATCGCGTGGAGTCGTTGTTGGCGGGAGTTGGGAAGCGAGTGTCGGAAGGTCGTTTGGTGACAGCGACGAACCGTTCCAACGAGGCGTGTTGAGATAACCGAGTCTAGTTGACGCACGATTGACGGGTTATCGACAAGGCTCATTGAGTTGACGGAATCAAGGACAACTCAATCTTGGTCATCCGCTGCCGCAACTTAGGGTCACTTTTGAGACGTTCTTCGTGGCGACGTACCGCATGTAAGACGGAAGAATGTTGTCGCTCAAAAAATTCGCCAAGTGGGATCAACGGCGTGCCACAAAGTTTGCGACAAAGCCACATCGCCGTTTGTCTCGGCAGCACGAGCACCTGTGATCGAGTGGTCGAACGGAGTGCGGTCAGCGTGACGCCAAACTCTGCGGCGACCGCCTTTGTCACTCGCAATGGGGTGATTGTGCGAGTCGGATAATCTAGGCGAAGCAACTCTTCGATCGTCTCACGTTTGATGGGGCCGCGACGCTCAGACAATTGATTCACGATGCCGGCCAATTCGCGAGGGGAAACTTTGACGGACTCCGCCAACAACGCGCGAGCGTCGCGAGGGATTGTGACTTTTATTTGTTGCGTGAAATGTCGCAACAATAATGTGCGACTTTCAGAGTTTGGCAGTTTGATGGGGAGAATCGTTCCGCCACGAAAACGATTCACGAGCTTGGGCAAATAGGCTTCCAATTGGCCAGGCATTTTCGTGCTGCTGACGATGACATCGTTTCCATGAGCGAGAAGTTCGTCGATCGCGGCGAGGAATTGCTGTTGCGTCTGGGGTCGGCCCGCGATCGCGTGGATGTCTTCGCAACAAAAAACCGATATAGCTCGGAAACGAAGTTGAAAGTCCGCGAGTTCTTTCTTGTCAGACGACTCGGCCAACTGTGCGGCAAATTCACTGGCAGTCATGACGCAAGCTTCGTCGAGGTCGCGGACGAACTCCCGAATCAACGCCGATTTACCGCTCCCCGCCGAACCAACTAAGTACAGCAATCGTCCTTTGCCTTCGCGAACGGGTTTGGCCAAACGACTCAATGCCGCGCGAGCCAAGCGTTGTTCAGCGATTGGAATGAGCGTTTCGGAATTCGCAGCCGAGCGTGACAAAATTTCCTCAACGCTGATTCATAGAAAATGACCCTTGATGCCCGCAATCCCAATGAGACAAGCTTGGCGGGGGGTTGAGGACATCGTTCTATTTGAGGTCAAGATCGGATCACAACACGGACACGATTGCATCACAGAGTCGATCCATCGTCTCGGACGACATGCCCGCGACGTTGATCCGACCGTCTCGCACGATGTAGATCGCAAACTTGTCGCGGAGCACATCGACTTGTTCGGGCTTCAAACCGGAGAACGAAAACATGCCGGTTTGCTGCGTGATGAACGACCAATCGCGGCTTGTGTTTCGGCTTTCCATCGTCTGTTGAAACAGTGTGCGCATCCCGTTGATCCGGTTTCGCATCTCAGCCAACTCGGCGTCCCACTGTTGTCGCAAGGCTGCATCGTTGAGCACTGTCGCCACGATCGCGCCGCCGTGTGAAGGTGGGTTCGAGTAGTTCGTGCGGATGCAGGTCTTGATTTGACTCAGTGCGGTCTCGGCGACGGTTGCGTTTTTCGCGACCAGCGTGAGCGCACCGACGCGTTCGTTGTACAAGCCAAAGTTCTTCGAGAACGAACTGGCCACGAGCATCTCCGCACCGGGCCGAGCCAACGTCAGCAAGCCAACGGAGTCTTCGTTCAAACCGCGACCGAAACCTTGGTAAGCAAAGTCCAGCAACGGCAGTGCGCCGCGTCCCAAGACGACGTCGGCAATTTGAGCCCATTGCTCTGGCGTCGGATCAACGCCGCTGGGGTTATGGCAGCAACCGTGCA
>JAYUFI010000693.1:0-1574 GCA_043738805.1 Planctomycetaceae bacterium
GGCATCAATGGTGCTCAGTTATGACCGTCACAGAACATCATAGTCGGAAGATTTTTGCGAACCTATTCCGCAAAACAGGACTCACTTCACAGCCGTCAGCTTTTCGATGATCGGCCGCAAGGCTGCCGCGAGGTAGCGGCTGTAAACCGGTCGGCCAATTTCATTGAGATGGATGTCGTCGGCGTACATCTCTGGCGTGAGTTCGGGAACTTGTCGCAAATCGGCGAACTCCATCCCGCCGTCGCGAATCACGCTGAGCATTTCTGGATCGAGTTCATACGGCTGATAAGGTCGTTCTCGCTCGGGAATGATCGTCGGAAAGGCGACGAACAGAATCTTTGAGTGATGTTCGCGAGCACGAGCAATGAATCGTTTGAGCAACTCATGAGAGACCGTTTTCTCGGCATGAGATGGCGACTTCGCTGCCTGCTGACGTAACACGTCGTTCGCCTGAACTGTGAGTTCCTGATAGTGCGGAACAAGCAGACTCAGCCCGCGTTCTTTGATTCGCTCACGAGCCGCATACGTTGCCCAAGCGGACGAGAGTAAGAACTCGAAGCGTTCGCCGTTACTCGTCAGATCGTGTGTGAAGACTTCGGACCAATCTTCGCGATCAACGAAGAACTGTGCGAACCGGCCAATCTCCAGCGGGTTCTTGTCGGCCAAGTTGTTCTCGTAAAACGAAACGATGAAGAGGTCCGGATTGTGTCCCGGCTTCCAGAAATAACGAGTCAACAAGTAATGCCACACGTTGATCTTCGACGCATCCGCCGAGAAGACATCTGCCGAAACCGGCCCGGCACCTGACGCCGTCAGCGTCTCCGCAAACAACTGCGAGTCGATCCCGCGCTCGGTCAGCGAATTGCCGACGAACGCGATGCTCGTTCCCGGTTGAGCGGCCAGCGACTCGGCTCGCTGCGTAAACGTCTGAAACTTCGAGATGTCTTTCGAGATGCGGAACAGAACCGTTCGCGTGAGAACTTCCGCACCGACAAAGAACGCCAGCACGACGAATGCGGCTCGCCACAACGTCGTTCGACGTCGCGTTACGACTTGTTCCGACGAACGCTCAGTAGGCAACGTGGTTGCCGTCGGAGTTGGCGATGACATCGGAGGCATTAAAACGGCAGAACTCATGATGGTCTTCTATCGTGATTGACGTAGGCAATGTCCTTGCAAACCCGAAGCGTGAATTTTGAAGTTGCGTTTCTATGTCACAAAACCGTTTAACCGCAAGCCGCAGGCGTGCGCGTCGCCCGGCAAGCAACTCCAAAACGCGCACGCCTGCGGTTTGCGGTTAAACAAATCGGGCTAATGTTCAAAACTGAAAATAAATGAACTCGTAAGCGGTCGCCGCATGGAACACGAGGAGCATGAAAGCCAGATAGGCATACGTCGTTCCACGCCACAACCACGATGCGGAGATCAGCCGGTCGAGGCGTTGTTCGCCGTCGAGCAACCATTCCAGCAAGAACAACAAACCGCAGTAAAAGCCCATCGTCGCCAGCGAGGCGATCGCTGTCGGAGTCAGTTGATAGCTGCCGCACAACGCTTGCGCGATCGTAACCACGCTG
>JAYUFI010000694.1:0-4237 GCA_043738805.1 Planctomycetaceae bacterium
CTCGCAATCAGTTCTTCCGTGACGACCGACGACATCACACACTGATCGCAGAAAAAAACCAATGACGCGAGATCGTTTTTAGACTCCGTGAACGATTACCGTCAGTACCTGATATTCGCATTCATGACGGACAGACAATGGAGGTTGTGATGATCAGTCCGACACAAGACGATGATTTTCTAGAAGGCTATGAAACCGTGATTGTGGCTGTCGTCACATACCCTGGATGCGGATACACGGTCAATTCAACGACGAATACCGGCACCATTACCATTCAAGATGCCAATCGCGCACCGAATGTTGATCCCCAAGGAATCAACATTTTTTGGTCCAACGGAATGCAATGCCCGGGGCATTCCGGCAGAAGCTTTGGAAGAGGCTGTAGCGGCGCGTTTGGCTGAGATCGGAACCAGTGATGAAGCTCGGATGCAAATCATCACTGAAGCCCTGAAACTGATTGATGCCAATGCCCACGAGGCAGAAAAAGAGTCCGAGAATGTTCGCCATCGCTTGAAGGCGGTGAAGGCGGAGATCGGAAAGCTGGTGGCAGTCCTGAAGGATTCGGGAAATCAGATTTTCGAGAGCATTCGGGATGAATTGAGCCAACTCGAATCCGAGAAACGGAATCTTGAAACCAAACTTCGGGAACTCCAACAGACGAAGGCTCCGCTGGACAAGGTGACTGCCTTCGCGAAGACGTTCATCGAGAATTGGCAGGGGCTAGGGGACTTGCTCCAGGACATCACTGGAGACGAACGCCGTGCGCTTCTGGAGCAGTACGTCGAGGTCATTCAAATGACCGCAACCGGTGATGATGCCAAAAAGGGAACATACGCCATGCGTCTGTTTCCCGAGGCAGTGCCCGTTCGGAGAACCGGAAACGGTGCAGGCAAAAAAAACACTCACCTAGCGAACCAGGATTCGTTGTTAACCGAATCCTCAGTGGTTCGCCAAGTGAGTGAAAAGGCTCCTCGATTAGGACTCGAACCTAAAACCTAGCGGTTAACAGCCGCTCGCTCTACCATTGAGCTATCGAGGAATAACGCTGACCGGCATCGGTGTCCGTCGGCGAGGGAGGGTGTGTACTTGATGCCGCTGAACGATGCAAGTCTTTTTTGAGTCAACTTTGGCGGAACATTTCCGAACACAAAAAGCCTGCGGCCACGAAGCTTACGTAGTGTAAGGCTTCGGTCATTGTCCGCTGATGAGTTTCAGAGGTCGGCTCCCGGCGATTTCGCGGAAGACGTTTTGTAGTTGAGTGCGCACGTCGCTGATCGGAATGCCGCCAGGGACATTGAAATGTACCCCGCCAGTTGCGTCGGCCACTTGCTGCATCAGTACCTTGTCGGCCAGCACGCCGAGGCTGATGGTTACGATTTTGATTTTGTTGGCAGCGGCCAAGTTCGCTTCGTCGATCACGAATTGTTTCGCAGTTGAAGTATTATTTGGCAAGTTGGCGACGCCATCGGTCATGACAACCATCATGCGATACGAACGCTGACGGGCGTGTGCGAGCAGTTCCTGGCGGGCGACCTTCATGCCGGCTCCGATATTGGTTCCTCCCATGTAGTGCCCCGCCTGACGCTGCTGAGTCGTGGTCTTGATCTGATCGAGATTGGTGCTCAGTCCATGCTCCAAGATGGCACCATCCGTGTTTGGATGGCTGTAAACGGCCAAGCCGACTTGATCCTGAGTCTGCAGTTGCTTCAGGTAATCCATAAACAACGTCACGGCATCTTTCATAGCTCCGACAGGTTGCTCGCTGGTCTTCCACAGATCGGGAGTGTCGCTGTAGTAGGGGTGATTCGTTTGCAAGTACTCAATCCAGGTCATATAGCCATACATGTCGCGATAGCCCGCGTCAGCCATGTCCGTTCCGGCGGTTTGGACGACTTGGATGTATTCGTCCCAACTGCCGCCTGGATACGGATACGCCGTGGTGAGGCCAAGTGCCGTCTTGATGTTGGCCACCGTGAAATCAAACTGTTCACCGAGACTTCCGGATGAAAGGTTGCCATTGGTTCCGGACTTCACCCAACAGGACGTGATGTCTTTGCCTGCGTTGCTGCCGGCGCCAGTGAATGTTCCGGCCTTTCCGCTCAGGCTCGTGAAGGTCTGGGACGAACCGCTGGAGAATTGCAGCTTGATCTGAGTCAGATTGGTCGTGGAAACAACATCCACCGACGCTCGCTTGTATGTGACGTCGATATGCGGAATCGTGCCCGCTGCCGTGACGCCCTTCAGAGTGGCGTACTTCGGCGCAAACGTCAGATTGCCGTAGATTGGCGAACCGAGCTCGCTCCACATGGATTGCAGGTTGCTTTCAATGAACGACTGGCCGAGAACACTGGCACGCATGAACGTGCTGTCGTATCTCATGGATGCGGAGTAATCCAAAACGACCACCATATCGCGCGGTTGAAAAGTCGCGATCGCCTCGGCACCAATGTCTGCTTTTTGCGTCCCGAAGATCGGTGCGAAAACCAACGGCAGGCGGTTGTCGCCGCTGGTTGTGCTCCGCGACGCGTGAACTTTGATGACGTTGTGCGGAGTCGCAGCATCGCCCCACGTGAACTGATAGGTTTGAGCGGCTGTGTTCCAAGCCACCTTTCCAAACGTGATGTCGTTGATCGGATCGAGCGAAACAGAACTCTGATCCCCATTGCGATAAAGCTTCGCGACATCGACGGCTGCGACACGCGCGTTGGCACGGACAGTCGCTGCATCAAGTGTCCCGCTCAGTTCCGTCGCCCCCGCCAACGCGCTGGCATCGGCGGCAGCTTGAAGCTGAGTTCTCGTCAATTGGATAAGCCCGACATCGACCGTCAACGCCACGAATCCAATCATGACAATAAGAACAACGGCGGTGAGAACCAGAATCACTCCCCGTCGTTGCGAATGCTGCTGCTTGAGCGCTAGGAGCCGATTCATGACAAGCCTTCCCGACGGATATCCACGACGCAGAACTCGACTGCAACGATAGGTCACAGGAGAAGAGCCGCAAGCCGACGGCTGGTCGCACACCAGCAAGCATTCGATCTGCCGTTTCATGACTGCACGAAAGGCGACTCGCAATTGCGATTTGATGCCGTATCGCAACAGCATTTCGCACGGAAATTCTCAAAACTCAGGCCCGATGTTGCCCAAAGACAACGACTCCCTACAACCGGGCGGAGTTGAGAAATTCTGACGGCTCAAACGGAGTCGGCTTCGATTTGGAGTACTCAGCTAGAGTGATTACACGAGTTCGCGCATTGGCTCGCGTTGTTCGATCAAGTACTGCGGGCGACCGGTCGGGTCATTGAGCGTCGTCGTTCGCGGATCGATCCCCAGGTTGTGATAGATCGTGGAAATGATCTCTTGCATGTGGACCGGGCGATCTTTGGCAAACTCGCCCAAACGATTCGTCGAACCGATCACCTGCCCGGTACGCATTCCGCCGCCCGCGAGCAACGCGCAACTCACTTGAGGCCAGTGATCGCGGCCCGCGCCCGGATTGACTCGCGGCGTACGACCGAACTCGCCCCAGACGACAACCGTGACATCATTCAACATGCCGCGTTCTTCGAGATCGCTGACCAACGCCGTGACCGCTTGATCGAGCTTGCCACCGTGATCGCGGACCAACGCGAAATTCTGGCCGTGGCTGTCCCAGCGACCGAAGGACAACGTCACCGAGCGAACTCCCGCTTCCACCAAACGGCGAGCGATCAGAATGTGCTCATTCACCGTCGGAGCACCGTCGTACTGAAACTGATAAGGCTTGCCGTCGCCGTAGCGGGCACGAACTTTGGGGTCTTCTTTCGAGAGATCGAGTGCCTCGGCCAACTTACTAGAAGTCAGCACGCCGAAGGCCGCTTGAGTAAACGAGTCCATGCCACGCAACATGCCGGTCGCATCGACTTCTCGCTTGAGTTGATCAAGCCCACCCAGCAGCGACTTGCGATCTTGCAGACGATCAAGCGACACACCGTTGAGCGTGAGATCGGCCATCCCTTGCCCGTCCGGTTTGAATGGTTGATAGGCCGAGCCAAGGAAGCCAGGAGCACCCGGCTCCGACCACGGCACATGCTGTGTTCGAGCAGCGAGAGCAACGCTCGGCGGCATCGACGGATTCACTGGTCCTTGCATCCGCGAGACCACCGCACCCATGCAAGGCCGACCGCCGATCGACACGTCTTTATTCCTCGCCCAACCGCTGAAGCACTGATAGCCGTCGTGATTATCAACACAGCCA
>JAYUFI010000695.1:0-4237 GCA_043738805.1 Planctomycetaceae bacterium
CCTGGCACGTGCGGAGTAATCAGAAAGTCCACGCAATCGAAAATGTGAAACGCGCAATTGAAGCGAAAATGAACCTCATCCGCACGCATGGAGGAAACGGAGTTCCCGCAAAAATCATCATGAGTAGGCTTGATCCGCACGATTCCTACAATCCGCACAAATGAGAGGCGGACTTGAATAAGCCGTCGATGGGCGCGCTATCGAATGCTGGCGAGAACGACCACGATCGCCTGTTGGATGTCCGTAGGCTCGGCCATGCGACCTTGGCCGACTTGGCCGCAACTGAGCCAGCCGATTCCTGGTTCAACAATGTGGCAACCGTCGGTTCGCAATTGAGCTACGTTCCGTTGCACAGCGGGCTTGGCCCACATCTCGCAGTTCATGGCGGGGGCCAACATGAGCGGCGCAGTGGTCGCTAACACCAACGTCGAGAGCAAATCATCCGCCAGTCCGTTCGCGAGTTTCCCCAAAAAGTCAGCCGATGCCGGAGCAATGACGACCAACTCTGCGCGGCGAGCCAGCCCGATATGCTCGCCCTGCTGAAAGCCCTCTTGTGGTACGAACATCTCACGATGCACGGGGCGGCCTGTGAGTGCTTCAAACGTCGTCGCTCCGATGAAACGTTCGGCGGCAGAGGTCATGACCACGGTCACACCACAGCCGGCTTGCACAAGTTTGCTGCACAAATCGGCGGCTTTGTATGCCGCAATCCCGCCAGTCACGCCGAGCACGATTTCAGGTGAAGTGTTCATTGGACATCGGAGAGTTAAAGCTGAAGGCGTTGTTTTCTGTGGCGAGATTCTACGTAGCCGTCATCGCTCTGCGTGACGAGCCGGGTCGCTTCACGAAGCATTGTTCGGCAAGCGACTCGTCACGCGGAGCGATGACGACTACGTACATACGGCTTCGCCGCCTATCGTTTGCCCGCCCTTCCTAAATGGTCAGGGCATGACATCCGATGTCATTTACGTGAGGCTGTCCAAATCCAGCCCCGCGTCGCGCTTCTTGCGACCATCCTTTGGGCCACCATCGCCTGCGATCGCTACGTGGCCGGAATTGTCCAAGTAGATTTTGTCACCGAGGATTTCGGCAACGACGATCTCCATGGGATTCTTCGTCAGCAGTTCCACCAGCGGTCGAGCGCCACGATTCAACGCGACCAATCGCTTTTGGATCAGCGAAGAGAGTTTGAATCGGCCACCTACTTTATTCACGATGGCTTCGTCTTTGAAAACTTCAAGCATGTGACTCGTCCTCCAAGCCTTTCAGAATTTGAACGATTTCGGCCGTTGCCCGATCCAAGTCGTCGTTGATGACTTGGTAACGGTAACGATCCGCCATTTCCAATTCACGCCGCGCGGTTTGTAAACGGCGTTGAATGATTTCCTCAGATTCAGTTCCTCGCTCGCGCAACCGTTGCTCGAAATCAGCTTCGGATCGCGTGCGAATAAAAATAGTCACGGCTTCCGGGTATTGAGCGACCACGTGCATCGCTCCTTGAACGTCGATCTCCAACATCGCCCAACCATTTTGATCGCGCGCGCGTTGCAATTCCGACTTCAGGGTTCCGTACCAGTTGCCTGATCCGTGAACTTCAAAACATTCCAAAAAATCTCCGGCGTCGCGGCGACGCAAGAATTCTTCACGAGTCAAAAAATAATAATCCTGTCCGTCTTGTTCTTGATTTCGTGGAGATCGCGTCGTCGCAGAGATGGCCTTAATCACCTTCGCTGTCGATTGTGCCGCCAACCGATTCACGAGCGTTGATTTCCCCGTCCCGCTTGGCCCGGACAGCACAACCACTCGCAACCCTGTGGCGATCGCAGACTCATCGCTGCGCACCGTATCCATCACTGCTGAAGACGACGACGAACTCAAATCAGACACCGACACTACTCCACGTTCTGCAAGACTTCTCGAATCCGTTCGCCAGCCGCTTTCATTTCCACAACGCACCGAGCGAGCGACACATTGTTGGCCTTTGAGCCGATCGTGTTGACCTCGCGAAACATTTCTTGCGTCAGAAAATCGAGCTTCCGGCCTTGCGAAACCTTGTCGCTGAGAAACACTTCAAACTGCTCCAGGTGGCAACGTAACCGGGTGATCTCTTCATTGATGTCGCAGCGATCAGCATGAAGGCTGACTTCGCGAATCAAATCAGGTTCGCTCACGACCGCGTTGGTTCCCTTGAGTAGTTCGCGAATTCGTTCGAGCAATTTGTCGCGGTGGACTCGCACAACTTCTGGAGCACCTTTCGCAATCTCGTCGAGGTTCGTCGCAATCAACCGACCGTTCAATCGTAAGTCGTCTCCCATTGAGCGACCTTCGCGTTCACGAAACTCATGCAGCTTGGCGATCGCTTGTTCGAGCAATCCCTTCAAAAACGGCCAGTCGGCTTCGGCGTCCAGTTCCGCTCGGCCATGTTCGGTGATTACACCGGGCAGCGTCAGAAGGCTCGACATGTCGGGTGGCAACGCGACCGAAAGTTGGTGCGAAACGTCCTTCATTTGTCGCCAGTAATCACCTAACACACCTAGATTAAGCTGTGAAGCGGCGGTCACTCCAATGCGGCTGACATCGAAGGCAACCGTCACTGTGCCGCGCGCGACACGCTCACGAACAACTCGTTCGATCTCTCCTTCGAGTGACGCATACGCATCGGGAAACCGCGAGTTAATCTTCAAATAGCGATTGTTGACGGCGCGGATCTCCACGACGACGTTGAGTCGTTCGTTCTGCCCTTTCGAGCTTCCGAAGCCAGTCATGCTCAGCAACACAAGCCACCTAATTTCATTCGTTTTTCGGAACGATCCGAAGTAGGAAAAGGCGGAACCCACTTTCGTGAGATCCGCCGTTTCGCCGTCATCTAAGCTGATTACCGAGAGAACGCTGTGCTAGAAATCAAAAGACAATCTATTTTGATTTTGTCGCATTGTCGTCAGCCTCTTTTTTCTCACTCTTTTCAGAGCCTGGTTCAGACTCTTTCTTCACCGGCTCTTTGGTGTCATTTGACGGCGTTTCAGGCTTCTCGTCCGTCTCAGTTTTCGATGAGTCCTTTGCAGAATCACCTTTCGATTCAGTCGCCTCTTTCTCGTTGTCCTGCTTGTCCGTGGTGGACTCCGATTTCGTGGTCCTCTTTGTCGAGTCCTCTTCTGTTTCTGCGTCCGCGTCAACACTTTTGGCGGTCGCCGATGACTTGCCGTCTTTCGGCGGAGCCTGAATGTCAGTTTTCAAATCAGGTTTTTCAAAATTCACAGCCTTGTCCGTGTTGGAACGCAGGACTTGCCCGCTAATCCCCGCCAACACGACCCACACGGCGGCGATGACGATGGTGATTCGAGTGAACGTATCACCGGCTTTCGTGCCGAAGGCGCTTTGCCCACCGAGTCCACTCAAGGCACCGACCAGTCCGCCACCACGACCACGTTGCAAAAGAATAACCAGGATCAGCAGCACGCTGACAAACATCCCCGCCAATGTCAAAAAAACATCCATCACATTTCCTCAGACGATTCGATTTGTGTCTCAAGGGCAAACGGGCTTAAGCCCGGAGGCTCATGGCCTGAATCCCTGCTTCAATAATTGCAATGAAGGAGTCCGCCTTGAGGCTCGCACCGCCGACCAATGCGCCATCGACATCCGGTTGTGACAGTAATTCGAGGGCGTTGTCGGCCTTTACGCTGCCGCCGTACAGAATTCGAGTTGCCGACGCGACTTGCTCTCCGAATCGCGATTTCAATTCGCCTCGGAGAAACGCATGAGCTTGCTGAGCTTGTTCCGTCGAAGCGGTCACTCCGGTTCCGATGGCCCAAACGGGTTCGTAGGCGATAACGACATTCTCCATTTGCTCGGCGGAAACTTGCGCGAGTCCGGCCAATTGTCTTTTGAGCACGGCCTCTGTCTGGTCCGACTGTCGTTCAGCCAGTAGCTCACCGACACAGAGCACGACTTGCAAACCGTGTTGCAAACCGGCCGCCACTTTCTTGGCGAGCAGTTCATCGTTCTCGCCAAAGAATTGACGCCGCTCGCTATGGCCGACCAGTACCGATCCGCAGCCAACGTCCTTGAGCATGTCGCCGCTGATTTCTCCGGTAAACGCGCCCTGCGGGGCAAAATACATGTTTTGACCACCGAGTCGAACTGCTGATCCACTGATCTTCGCTTGGACCGTAGTCAAGTAGAGTGCTGGCGGACAAACCAAAATTTCCACAGGAGAAGTGGGATACTTCGCCGCCAA
>JAYUFI010000696.1:0-1571 GCA_043738805.1 Planctomycetaceae bacterium
CGAGGCAGCCCTCCGTTGGTAGGCCCCACGGAGCGTCGTAACAACGACGGCGCAGCTCGATGATCACTTTGCGTTGAGGCTCGTCTTCCATTGCTCGCAATGATTGTTCGGCACCCGACATCGCACCTTCGAACTCTTCTTCGGGAAGATGCGGTCGCTGCAAGATGTCGGCATACAACCGCAATGCGGCGGGGACATTCAAGCCAAGCAACGCGGCTGAGAATGACAGATGATTGAGGCCGGTGTTCTCGCTCCGTTGAGTACCGAGATTGTCGAGCGCGTTTGAAAGCTCGCGGCTATCGAGTTCTCCGGCACCGCGCGTGATCCAGTCGGTGAGAATTCCCGCCGTCCCGTTTTGTTTTGCGGGATCAAAGACACTGCCGCCGGGAACCAAGAAGGAAAACGCCGCCGATTGCACATCGCGCATCGGCTCGACCACCACCGTCAATCCATTGGGCAACTGGTGTGTGTGAATGACTTGTTCGGGCATGTGCTCCGTCCGGGAGTCCAGAATTGAAGGGCGAAAAGATTGCGGCGGAGTCTGACGGGGGGGGCGTTGAGTGACAAGCCAAGACAGCGAGCCGCAAAGTCACCCGACGCGTGAGCGAGGACGGACGCATCAAGATGCTTAGAATTCATCGCCGCCTTAAACGCTCGCCCTCGCTGACGCTTTTTCGAAGTTGCGCTATTGGGACACGGAACACACGGAGGAAGGGAGGAGTAGCCGAAGTCGTGAGACGTCGGACGTCGCGAGATCGATGCCCGAAATCTCACGATTTCGGCTACAGACTCGTCTTTCTCCGTGGAATTCAGTGTCTTCCGTGTCCAAATATCGCAACTTCAAAACTCACGCATCAGGTGACATCGAGAAGCCGCAAAGCCTCGCAACTACTTCCCGCGCAGGTGCTTGTCGAAAAACTTGTAGGCCACATCGCGAACTGGTTCGGGGAAGTCGTGGGCACAATCGGGATAGTTGGCTTGAAGGGCCTTGGGCGCGCCGAGCAATTCATAGATTGGCTGAGCCGAGGCGATGGAGTCTTTCACGCCGCTCACATCAAAGTTGCTGTCACCGATGGGCGAGCTAGCCAAGAACGGACGCGGGGCAAATGTAGCGACGATTTCAGGAAAGTCGAACGGGACTTCGTCCGGGCTGTTGTGATGTCGCGAGTCAATCAGCGGCATGTATCGAGCACTCGTCCAACCTTTCAATGCACCGTTGTAGTATTTGTGAAAGCGAGTGAATCCGCAGTTGGAAACGAGGCACTTGATGCGCGGCTCGAAGCAGGCCGTGAACATGGTGTTGTGCCCACCGAGCGAGTGACCGATGCAGCCGATGCGATCGCTGTCCACTGTGGGCAACGACTGCAACAGATCGACCGCGCGGATGTTATCGTAGATCGCTTTCATACTGCCGCTCGTGTAGCCGTGCTGCGGAGCGAAGTCGTAAGGATACTCACCGAAACTCGGATAGTCGGGTGCGAGCGTGACATAGCCTCGCTGAGCCAAGTGCAGCGCGTAATGCAGATTCGGATTGCCGCCAAGCCCCGCCGGTTCGGACTTTCCAATGTTGT
>JAYUFI010000697.1:0-4235 GCA_043738805.1 Planctomycetaceae bacterium
GCGTCTGGTCGCGAGCGACGGACCTCGGTCGCTCGCGTGCGGCGAACACAATCGAACTCGTCATGCCGCCGTTGAGCCTGAGTGACTTTTCGCTGGGGACGACACACGGAAGCTCGCTGGCGGAAGCGTTCTCCGGTTATCGGGTCACCGTGGCGGAGCATGGTCCCGAGCGGATGCTGCTGACGTTGCAGCCGGTGCGTGATGCGACGTTGGAAGTTCGCATCGTCATCGACACTCGGCGGCATGTGATTGTGTCGATCGAGCATCGTCACGCCGGACGAGTCAATGTGCGAACGCGGTTCGATGAGTTCGTCGAGGTCGCCGGATCGTGGTGGGCGACTCGGATTGAAACGTTTGATGCGGACGATCGGTTGGTGTCGCTGACGACTCAGACGGTGAAGGGACTGTCGGGAGAAGAAGTCGGCCAGCGGATCAACGGCGAATTGGCGGGCCGCGAGCGGGCGTTGTTGTTGAACGATTCGCTGGAATCAGTCGCCGCAGCGAAGCGCGTGCTCGCGAATGCTGATGCCGCGTCGTCCGTAGCCCGGTTTTCCAAACCGGGCGAACGAGCGACACGAGAGGCGGAGATGAAGAATGCGGACGTGAAAGACGCAGAGACGAAGAAGGCGGACAACGATGTCAAAAACGACGTCAAACGGGACGCCCGGTTTGAAAAACCGGGCTACGAACGGGAGGCGTTCGCTGCTCAACTCGTTCTGGCCGCGCACTTCGCGAATAGTCAGCAGTGGGATCGGGCGTTCGAGCATCTCGATGCGGCGGAGGCGTTGGCGGAGGGGAAAACAGGGTTCCGGTTCGTGCGCGATGCGTTGCTCAACATCAGCCGGCGGCATGAAGCGTTGCGGCAACGGTTGTTGGTGGAAGCGACATCTCTCGTGAAGCAAACGCCGGATGCGGTGCGGCAGCAAGGTGATCTCGAAGCGTTGGCGAATCATGTGCTCAACATGGCGGGCAGCGTGGTTGATGCGAGCGAGCAGTTGGAACTGATCGACTTGTTGAAGCCGGTCTTTGAGCGACAGGAGCCTCGGCGGCAGGGTTTGAAAGCGTGGCGGCAACTGCGGCTTAACGCGCTGTCGAACGCGGGGTTTGTGGATGAGGCGTTGGCGTTGCAGGAGTTGTTGGCGGCGACGTATTCGCACGATTTGGATTTGCAACGGAGCTACGCGCAGGCGTTGCACAGCCACGGTGATCACGAAGGGGCGTATGCGTGGATCGCAAAGGTGCTCGTGCCGGAGGCGAAGTGGAATCAGGATGAAGAGTGGTCGCTGCGGCAGTTGGTGCTCGGCTGGTTGGAAGCGGAAGCTCGGTTTGAGGAACAGGTCACTTATCTCGATGAGTGGTTAAAAACGAATCCGCTGCAAGGTCACGAGCAGTTGTTGAAAGTGCTGTCGCGGCTCGAACGCAATGAGCGCGTGAAGCAACTCGTCGGCGAATGGTTGAACGAGGGGATCACTGCGGCACGGCAACCGGGTGAGATTCCTGTGGCGGTGAGCGTGCGCGCGGGGACGGCGTTGAATCACTTCACGCAGGGATTCGGTTGGACCAGCGAGGGCTTGGACGCCAAATGGGAGCAGCCGCTGTCCGCCGCGTTCAATGCGTTTCTGCGACGTGAGGATACCGCTCTGCTCGCCGTGCGGATCATCGGGCTGAAGGCGTATCGCGACACGAAGAGCGGTCAGAAGGCAGAGAAGGAAGTTGCCGCTTTCATCAAATCGAACATCGACACGCTGAAGTCGTCGCACATCTCGAACTTGCTGTCGTGGATTGAACGGCGGCAGATTCTTCGCGATCTGCGCGAACTCGTTCGCAAGCAATTCCGCAAACGTTGGGAAGCGGCCGTTGAACCGGAAGAGCGAGACGAGCGTGCGAACGACTTGCTGAGCTTCATGAACCGCTATGCGAAGCGCGTCGAGGTGCTGGCGTTCCGTCGTGAGTTGTTGAAGACCGCTCATCCGGAGTTTCACGAGCAATACGTGCTCGCTCTGTTCAACGCGCTGCTGGAGACGAAGCCGTTGGACTCTGACGTTGAAAGCGAGTTGTTCGGCCTGTTGTCGCAACTCGGGCCGCATCCGAAATCGGTGAGCGATCCGGCAGAAGCAGACATTGACGGACAACGTTTGCTCGCACGCATCAGCGGCTTGCAACGGTTGCTGCCGTATGTCGAAACCTGGCGGTACGACGTGCGGATCAAGACGCTGATGCCACATCCGGAGAAGCTGGCTCAGAAAGAACAAGGTGAGAAACAGACGCAGGCTCGGCGTGAGGCGCGGATCGAAACGTATCAACGCTTGAGTTGGGAATTGCCGAATCACCGAGGCCCGTTCGCTGATTGGCTGCGATACGAACTGCGGCTGATGGACCTCGATCTGAATCGCGAGTTGCCACGCTTGGTCGATGAATGTTGGAAGATTGTGTCGCACCGTAGCCCTGTCGCTCCGCGACAGGAATTGCCAAATGCGGGAGCGACCTCAAACGATCAAGCAACGCCGAACGCACGCTCGGCTTTCCTGTCGCGGAGCGACAGGGCTACGGTGCGACACGTCGAACACGTTTTATGGCAACGGCATTTGGGGCTGTTGTCGGGGTTGGTCGTGAGAGACGACGTCGATCGCAAGCACGCGACGCGGCTGGTGACGTGGCTGGAAGAGAAGGTTGCCGCGCAGCCGAAACAGGTCGCGTGGAAAACGAGGTTGCAGCAGATGTTGCTGGCACTCGATCGACCGCAGCCGTTGATCAAACATCTCACCGCATGGATCAAACAGGCGGAAGACCCGCAGACGGCGAGCGTCGATCATCGCTGGCACGTCTCGCTGGCCTATCTGCTGGCGGAGTTGGGCCGCTTGCCGGAAGCGATCGCGCTGTTCGAGCAAGTCGAGAAGGCGAATGAACTCCCGCCGACCGAGTACCGAGTGTTGGCCACGTGGTATCAAGCGGTCGATCGTCGAGCCGATTACGAACGAGCGTTGCTCAAGACGTATCAGACCTCCGATGAAAACCAATTGAGCCAAGCGTTGCAGCAAGGTCTGAACCCGTGGCGTCAGGCCGGTCACTTGCCGAGCGAACTCGATCCGAACGTGCTGCGAGCTTTCCAAGCGATCTTCGAGAAGTCGGCTTCACCGCAGAGTTATGCCTGGTACTTGCAGCAGTATTACCAAGCATGCCACGACTTCCGCTTGCTGAGCATGTTGTCCGACGGCGTCGTGGGTCACACGGCCGCGAAGGCGTACCCGTTCGTGACCAGCTTGCAGGGAGTGCTGTCTGAAATTCGCGATGAAGCAACGGCGGATGAGCTGTTGGCTCGATTGATCGAAGTGCGGAAACGAGTGGAGTTGCGTAAGGGTCAGGCACCCGGTTCGGTTGATTTGCGGGCGTTTGATCTGCTCGAACTACAAGTCGAACGCCGAGCCGCAGAGTTGCTCAATCAGCCGGGGCCGCACATTGAGAGAGCGTTGGCCGCGTTGCGGCGGGCGTTTGATCGCGGCGAGCCAACCTCGTTTAACCGCACGCCGCAGGCACGCGCGTTGAACAACGATGATGAACCGCGTGGCGACCGTGATCCGCGAGAAAACGCGCGTGCCTTCGGCGTGCGGTTAAACAACTGGTCGCGTGGTGAGCCGCGTCATTACGCGGACATGCTTGCCGCGTTGGGACACATCAGCCAGCCAGAACTCGCTGCCGAACAAGTGCGACAGATGCGGGCGTTGTTCGAGCAAGCGACTCCCGCGACATACGACCGGCTGCATATCGCGTGGGTATTGGCTCAACGTCTGTGGGATGACGAACACACGATCGACGCGACGAGTTTGTTGGAGTCGGCGTTGCGAGAGTATCTGTCCGCGAGAGACGGGCGATTGAATCAGCAAGTCAATTCGATCTTCACCACCTACGTTTCGTACCTGCGGCAGCAACAGCACTTCGTGGCGAGCGAGCGAGCGGTGCGTGAGCAGCTCAAAGTGACAAAACTGCCGACACAGCAGAGATGGCTCGAATTGCAGTTGTTTGAGATTTATCAGCAAGCGTTGCAAGACAACGGAACGACGTCGCTCGGCCAAGGGATCGAGCTGTATCGGGCCTATCAAGCACTGCTGCTGGCGGCGATCGAAACGTCCGATGCCGCACATCGCACGGCGGTGTTGAACGCGCTGATGTCGCTGTATCGGCTGGGACACGCGAAGTCGGCTGCGGACACGGCGAATTCTCCCCCCCCACCGAGCTTG
>JAYUFI010000698.1:0-29279 GCA_043738805.1 Planctomycetaceae bacterium
AGTGGCGTTGATCGGAATGGGCACCGTCGGAACCGGTGTCGCGCGGATATTGACCGATCAAGCCGAGCGGATCGCTCGCCGAGCCGGTCGCAGCGTCGAGATTCGACGCGTTGTCGTTCAGAATCCTGAAAAGCAACGCGGCGTCAGTTTGCCAGCAGACATGATCACCGATAATGCCGAAGCGGTTTACGCGGACAAAGAGATTGATGTCGCGTTGCATGTTGTCGGCGGCATTGAGCCCGCTCGCACGATCATGTTGAAGTTGCTCGAATCGGGCAAAGATGTCGTCACCGCGAACAAGGCTCTGCTCTGTGAACATGGCGACGAAATTTTTCGGCGAGCGAGAGAACTCGGACGAACGGTCGCGTTTGAAGCGGCGGTCGCGGGCGGCATTCCGATCATCGCGGCGATCGGTCAGTCGATGGCCGCGAATCAAATCACGTCGATCCAAGCGATCCTCAACGGCACCAGCAATTTCATTCTGACCGAGATGCATGAGAAGGGGCGACCGTATGCCGATGTGCTCGCCGAAGCACAGCAACTCGGATACGCCGAAGCGGACCCGACTCTGGATGTTGACGGCACCGATGCGGCTCAGAAACTCGTGCTGCTGAGTCAACTTGCGTTCGGGACGAAGGTGCCGGTCACGGCCTTTCATCGGCAGGGAATCGACAAGCTCGAACTCGTTGACCTGCGCAACGCAGCGGAACTCGGCTATCGAGTCAAGTTGTTGGCGACTGCGCGGCTCGTGGGCGGCCAACTCGAAATGCACGTGCAACCGACGTTCGTGCGACAAGATCGACCGCTGGCGAAAACATCCGGCGCGTTCAACATGGTCGAACTGACTGGCGATGCCGTCGGTCGCTTGTGGTATTCCGGCGCGGGTGCCGGCGAAATGCCGACGGCGTCTGCGGTCGTGGCCGACGTGATCGACTTGGCCGTCGGCCGAGCACAACCGACTTTCATGCGGCTCGACATTTGGCGTGAGCACCCGCCGTTGCCGCTGCTCCCTGCAACCGATGTCCGCCGTCGCTTTTACTTGCGATACAACGTCGAAGATCGCCCGCATGTGCTCGCCGACATCGCGGACATTCTCGGTCGGCACAACATCAGCATCGCGTCGGTCATTCAAAAGGAAGCCGAGTCCGCGACCGCTCCGGGAGGACACGTCACGGTGCCGCTGGTGATCATGACTCACGAAAGCACCGAGGGTGCCATGCGCGACGCCGATGCCGAACTCGATCGCCTGAAGAGCATTCGCCCGCCGCGAGTGCGCATCCCGGTTGCGTCGTGAGGCGTAACGAATACGCGTCCGGAAATTCATTCTACGCGGTCAGGGAGTGCCAATTGTCCGTCGCTTGCGGCTCGTCCGTCGTCCGGACAAACTGACGTTGTTTATTGCCATCCATTGACTTCATGAGGAATTCACCATGACCTGTTGGCGGTCCCTTGGTCTTGCTGTTGCCTGTGTGTTGCTAACGTTCGCCAGCCAATCATTGTTTGCAGCGGATGCTCCGTTAGTGGCCACGAATGTCAGCCAAGTGGACCGCGACTATTGGTTTCAAGGGGAATATCTCGGCAACGCGAGAAATTCGTGTGGAAAGTGCCAAGCGACCGGATTGCAGGTCGTGGCGCTCGGCCAGAGCGAGTTCCAAGCGGTACTGTTTTCCGGCGGCCTTCCGGGTGGTGGCTGGTGGTCCGGCATGGAACGGCGTGAATTCAAAGGCCGACGTGATGGGGACGTGCTGCGATTGATCGGCGACTCGCAACGGATCGAGATTCAAAAGAGTCAGGCGACCATTCAAGCCGTGCATCAACCGCCAACTCCGGCCAGTGAGCAAGTGATAACGCTCGGCGAATTGATCCGAGTTGAACGCCGCAGTCAGACGCTCGGATTACAACCGCCGACTGGGGCAACCGTGTTGTTTGATGGCACGAACACCGAACATTGGAAGAATGGCCGCATCACGGAAGATGGCTTGCTGATGATCGGCACTGAAACAAAACATCCCTTTCGGGACTTCCACATGCACGTCGAGTTTCATCTACCGTACATGCCCGATACACGCGGGCAAGGCCGAGCGAACAGCGGTGTTTACATTCAAAGTCGCTACGAAGTTCAGGTGCTCGATTCGTTTGGCTTGAAGGGCGAGTTCAATGAGTGCGCTTCGCTTTACCGATTCAAAGCGCCCGACACAAACCTCTGCTTCCCACCGCTTGTGTGGCAGACCTACGACATCGAATTCCAGTCGCCCGCTTTTGATGAACAGAACCAGAAGATTTGCTCCGGCACAATTTCGGTGTTCCACAACGGAGTCTTAGTTCAGAACCGTGTCACGTTGGCCAACAAGACCGGCGGTGGTGCTGCGGAAGGTGCGCTCGGCCTGCCGACCAAGTTACAAGACCACGGCAATCCCGTCCGTTTCCGCAACATTTGGCTGATCGACCGGAGCAGCAATAACAGCAGCCGAAACGGAATCGCCTCGGTCACATCAGAAAAATGAGCGTCGTATGAAGGCCGCTTACTTGGACATGAGGAAAAATGAGTTCGTGTTTTTGTAGCCCGGTTTTTCAAACCGGGGGGAGCAGTTCGACCGGTTTGAAAAACCGGTCTACGGCATCATTCATTCTCACCTCATTGGTAAGCACCTCCAACATGCCGCGACAAAAGTCCGGCAAGTCGTCGGGCTTGCGACTCGATACGAAGTGGCGGTCGATGATGACGGACGCATCGGACCACAGCGCTCCGGCGTTGATCAAGTCATCTTTGATTCCCGGCGAGCCGGTGACTTGCACGCCACGATAGACGCCGGCGGAAATCACCATCCAGCCGCCGTGACAAATCGCGGCGACCAGTTTTCCGGTGGAATCAAACTCGCGAATCAACTGCAAAACTTTCGGATCGCGCCGCAGCTTGTCGGGCATCCAACCGCCAGCGCAGAGCACGCCGTGAAAGTTCGCCGATTGCATGTCAGAGATCGCCGCATCCGACACGCAGGGGTAGCCGTTCTTGCCAATGTATTTTTGCCCGGCCTTCGGCCCCGCGACGGTGACATCAAACCCCGCTTCGATCAGGCGGAGTTTGGGATACCACAGTTCGAGGTCTTCGTAAGCATCTTCCACGAAGATCAAAATACGCTGTTTGGTGAGAGGTCGAGTTTGTGACATGGAGGCAACCTCTGGTTCTGACGACCGCTGCGTTCAAGGCAATGATCTGCGTCGCAGTGAATTTCAGTTCCAAGTTCGTGGCGGACGCTGCCGGCATCCGTAAAAAAACGGACAATGGTTTACGCTGACGCTAGCAGCGTCGGCCACGATGATGCGAACTTGGAACTACTGGATTTGAAATTTGGGGCTTGGACATTCATTGGACATCGTGATTTGGGCCTTGGTCATTGCCGACAACATCACACCACATCGAACTCCACTGGCGTCATGTCATCCGGTTCACCGTTGTAGCTGATCGTGATTTCTTCGCCCGCCGAGATGTCTTTGAGAGCGGTGAATTCTTTCGTTCGTTGCGGCAGATCGTCGTACCGTGCGTTCGGTGAGTACGAATGGTTGTAGATCGAACCGTAGCCCATCGCGAGTGCGACGGTCCCTTTGCCCCATTCAAAGCAATAGTGGTACAGCGTCGAAAAGCCCTCTTCGCTTTCGAGCTCCTTTTCCGGAAAGACGATCATCGGAACACGTTCGATGATCGTCCCTTTCGGAATGAATTTGCGAGCAAACACGCCGCGGCCTCGACCAGCAGAACGGCGGACTTCGATCATGTCAGAGGGTATCAGGCTCATCGGATTCCAACGGGGTTAGGGAATGCTGGAGAATTGCTTGTTGTTTTCGTAGCCCGGTTTTTCAAACCGGGCGTCACTTTGATTCGCAGTTTGAACGCTCAATGACTCCCGGTTTGGAAAACCGGGCTACGGCTTTGTTCTTTCTCACCGACAAAAAAGCAGCCCGGTTGTCGCGAAACAACCGGGCTGCCGACGGGGGCTCGCAAGCCGTGGTTAGTCCGTTTCCGCAGAAACGGGCATCGGCTTTTCGACCTTGCTCTTGGTTCCAGGTTCAATGCAGAAAATTTGATTGCGATTGGCGATGAAGAGCCGATTATTCGCGACCATCGGGCTGGTGTAGACCGCGCTCCCCATGTTGATCGGGCCTTCGGCACCGTCGGCATCTTTGCTGATGATGGTCTTTTCTTTCGAGAGTTCAAAGATCGTGATGTCGCCATCTTCGTCGCTGATGTAGACGTGACCATCCACGATCAGCGGCGAGGCCCACGAACCGGCAAGCATGTCGTGAGTCCAATACGCTTTGCCGGTCTTTGCATCGACGCAGTGAAACAGCCCGGCAATATCGGCCACGAAAAGCAGATCGTTCTTAATCGCGACGGTCCCCATCGTACGGTGCATCGTCTCTTCAAACTTTTTTTGTTTGGGATCGTTCCCCAAGTAGTGCCACACGACTGCCGAGTTTGCATTCGGCTTCTCGATGTCCCCTTTGTCTGCCTGGAGCGCTTTGAGCCGCTTATGTGGGATCGGGGTCTTGCCCCCATCGACATCGGGATTGAAGACTTGCGACGGGCTAACGTCGCCGCGCTTGTTCGGGTCGATGCACCACAGGTGGCCGACCCCTTCGCCGTGTTCCGGGTCTTCGCCCACTCCGATGTAAACCAAGCCGTCATAAACGACCGGCGTGGCAATCAAGTGGTTGCGAGTCGCTCGGCCACCGAGCACGTAGTGTGAGTCTTTTGGATTGCAGTCAAACTTCCAGAGCAGCTTCGATTTGCCGTCCGCGCCTTTGGGATCAAAGCTGTAGAGCCAACCATCTCCGCCAGCGAACAAGACTTGGGCTTGTCCGTTGAAGATGCCGTAAGCGGGTGAGCTCCATTGGCCGTGCAGAACGTTCTCGCCGGGCGAGCTATCAGTCCAGAGTACTTCGCCCGACTTCATATCCATCGCGACGAAGCTGGGAGCGTGCGGCTGAGGCAGACTAAGATGTCCTTCATCGACGCCGTTGCCCGTATTCACGAACAGAATGTCGCCCGTAAACATCAAGCTGCACGAGCACATGTTGTGCTGCGAGACGCCGAGCTTGCCCATCATGTCGAACTTCCAGATGACGTCCGCTTCGTGTTTCTCGTCCCAGACGATGTCCGGCTTTTCCGGCTTTTCGGTGATCAGCGGCGTGTCGTTCTCGCCGTCATGGAAACCTTCGGTATCAAGACAGACCACTTCGCCACGGCTCGTCACATACCACAAGCGATCGCCGAGCACCAACGGAGCACAGCAAATCCCTTGATTCGGCCAGTCGTGAACGCGACCGGTCGGCAATTTTTCGCTGGAGTGTTGCCAGAGGAATTCACCGGTCGCTTCATCGAAGCACAGCAAGCAGCCGAGATCCGTCTTGTTCGGATAGCGCTTTATGTAGCCGGAGCCATTGTTGGTTCCGATGAAAACCTTGCCGTTGGCGACGACGGGGTTGCCGTAAGTTTCCGAACCGAGCTTCGCGGACCACTTGATGTTGGTGCCGTCTTCGACGTTCCATTCGGTCGCGATCCCTTTCCCCAGCGGGGTGTTGTTACGCGAATAACTGCCGCCAGATTGCGGCCAGTCGGTCGCTTTGACCTTCATGGTCTTGATCAGCTTGAGCACTTCGGCAGTCGGGTCGAACTTGCCGCCGGTGGCAGGCTTCTCTGCCTTGGGAGCAAGTGCCAGTTCGCTGTCACCCGCTTTGGGCTGTTCAACTTTGGCTTCTTCTTTCGGCTTGTCTGCATCGGCTTTGGGGGCATCAACGTCAGCCTTCGGCTTCTCTTCCGTAGCCTTTTCGTCCTTGCTGTCCCCAGCATCCTTCTTCGCGTCCGGCTCAGTGTTGCCAACGGGTGCGACAGTATCGGAACTTGATCCGAGATCAATCGCCAGTGGCGGTGATGGCGGCGGAGCTTCCTTGGCGCAGCCGATCAACGTCGCGCTGAGAATCGCGGTGGTCGTGAGTTTCCAAGCGAGTTTCATGGCAATCCCTTATTCTCTGAAAGCTTTTACGTAGCCGAACGTTCCGCAAAATTTTGGTGAGCGTTCGGCTCGTCACGCGGAGCGTGACGGCTACGTGGTAATCACAGGTTACTTGTTCGGTGTGACTTCAATGTTGTCGATCAGAATTTCGGCGTCGCTGGCGTTCCCGAACAGACCGGGGCTGCCGATCGTGTTGGGAGTCAGGTCTGCCGCTTCGATGGTCCAATCGCTCGGTTCGGGTTCACCCTTCAGCCAGACTTTGCCTCTGAGGATAACTCGATCGTCTTTGTTCTCGCTCTGGAACTTCATCGAGTACCACTTGTTGGCCTCCCACGCGAACTTGATCGTCCGCGCGAAGCGAAGTTCCACGCGAGCGGTCCACGAACGGATTTGCAGCTTCTGGTGCGAGCCCATCAAGGCGAGCGTGTAACGTTGATTGATCACGCCGACGTCCGGTTGCTTGCCGTCTTTGATCGAGACTTTGAAGTCAGATTGAATCGTGTAGTCGTGCAGGCTCGGTTGTCCCATCCAGCTTTGGCTGCGAGTCCCCTTCGGGATCGTCGTGATCTTCACGAGCGCCGGGTTCCCTTCGACTTCGCGGACTTGGTGTCGATAGCGAGCACCGATCCACGTCACCGGAACCTGCTTGTCAGAGATATCGAACTTCCACGGCAGCGGTGGAACGATCCTCGCGCGAGCGATGACGGACTTCACACCATCAACTTCTGCTGTGATCTTTGCGGCCACGTGCGCGGCCTCTTTCGGAGCAGAGAACTCACCCGCATCGTTGACCGAGCCGACTCCCTCGACGGTGAACTTGGGAGATGCCGTTGCGGTAATCGGCTGGCCCTTGGCGTTGAATAGTTTGACGTTCAACTTCAGCGGCTCACCCGGATGGATCAATGCTTCAACGGGAGTGATCTGGACCTGAGCGACTTTCTGATCGTCTTTCGCATCCGCCTCTTTGAGGGCTGGCGGCAGTGGATCGGCTGACGGCTTCGTGTCCTTCAGACCGATGCAATACAGCGTGTCCATCGTCGGGATGTAGACCTTGCCGTGCGAGATAATCGGCGAGGCAATCATCTCACAACTGAAGCGAACTTGGCTGAGCACCTTGACCCCTTGCGCTGATTTCTGGTCCCGTTCCAAGATGTAGAACTTGCCGATCTCGCCGACGTAAATCTTGCCGTCACCGTAGATCGAACTTCCGAACATGATGCGGCCGAGTTTGAACTTGCCGACTTCTTTCCCCTTCTTGGCATCGACGATCGACATCTGCGCCGCGTCGTCGATGTAGTGGAGCCGACCATCGACCAGCAGCGGAGCACTGCGACCGATCGCGATTCTCGGCACCATCCAAACGAGGTTTTCTTTGGAGTTGGTGATGTCGCCCGACCCAGTTGCTTTGAAAGCGAAGATCGCTCCGAGCGTCGAAGGATCATTCGCCATTTGCTCGGCGTGTCCGCCGTAGACGATGCCGTCAATCACGATCGGCGGCGTGTTGATACCGCGAGTCGAAGCATCGAAACGCCAGATGATTTTTCCGGTGCGTGGTTGAATCGCGTAGACCGATCCGTCACCCGCTCCCGCCACAATCGCGGCCTGACCGTCGATGACCGTCAGAAACGGCGTACTGTAAGTCGTGTCTTCCGGGCGGACCTTCGTCGTCTGAATCCAAATCGCCTCGCCAGTCGCTTTGTTGAACGCGACATAACGGTGCGCGGGAATCGCGTAGTCGTCCCAGCCGGTCATCACACCGCTGACGATGACAACATCTTCAAATACGATCGGGAAATTCGTCCGTCCGCCATAGGTACTGAGGATGCCGTATTCTTCACTCAGCGAGTGTTCCCAAATCGTCTTGCCGGTCTCGCCGTTGATGCACTTGCAGACGCCGCAGAGTCCTTGCAGATAGATGTGTCCGGTCGCGGGATCACCCACAACGCTCGACCAACCGACTCGCTCGGCGGGCGCGTCGGTGAGAAACAAATTGTGGATGTTCTCCCACAAAATTTTCCCCGTCGCCGCATCAGCACAGACGACCTTCTCGCCCTCTTTGGTCGTCTCCGGCTCGTTCCGGCAAACCGTGTAGAGCTTGCCGTTGAGCACGATCGGCGTCGAACGTGTGCCGAGTGCATCGCTCTTCCAAATCAGGTTCTCGCCGTCATCGTCGGGAGACCAACTCGCGGGAAGATTCTTCTCGCGCGAGATGCCGTTGCTTTCCGGACCACGCCACATCGGCCAGTCGAGCGGATCGGCTTTCTTCCCATCAGCGGCAGCCGCATGAGCGATCAACCACGAGGAAACTGACAACGAACTAACAACCAACAACGCAAACCAAACGCGGAGCACAGCTCGCATAAGAATTCCTTCAGCAGCGGACGCGAGGCAGGTCAAATCAGGCAGGCGGTGTCACTGGTTAGGACGACCGGCCTGCGAAGCCAATCGCGGAACGGGACGATACCTTGGTTGGAAACGTTGGACAAGGAACCGCTCGCTGGGAGAAGAAGGGAGATTGGTCGTTGGTTATTGATTTCTTCAGACAACCGAGGCAGGTCAAGCGGATGGTCGTCACTTCTTTCCCAGCGAGCGTTGTTCGGCAAAGAAATCTCGCAGGATCGCGCGGCATTCCGGCTGCAAGACGCCGCCCAGGACGGTCGCTTGGTGATTGAGCCGCGCGTCCTCGGTGATTTGATACAGCGTGTGGCACGCGCCTCCTTTGGGATCGGTCGTGCCGTAGATCACGGTCGGAATTCGAGCGAGCACAATTGCTCCGGCACACATCGGGCAAGGCTCCAGCGTGACATAGATCGTGCAGTCGAGCAGCCGCCACGATTCGAGCGACTGAGCCGCTTGCGTGATCGCGATCATCTCCGCGTGTGCCGTGGGATCGTTCAAAGTTTCGCGTTGGTTGTAGCCTTCACCAATGATCTGCTCGTTGTGGACGATGACCGCTCCGATCGGCACCTCCCCCTCTTCAAACGCTTGCCGAGCGAGTTGCAAGGCGGCCCACATCCAACGGTCATGTGGCTGCAACAGATTTTCGTCGGTTGAGAAATTCATAGCGATCTCGGTCAATGAATTGCGAAAGCGGCGGATCAAGAGATCGACGTAACATGAAGACTCAGGGACAGCGAATCAATGAGTGTGGTTGAACGACATCAACGCAAGTCGGCTCATGATGGAGACGTGCTAGCGATGCCGATATCATGCTGCTCTGCGTACTAGTCTCTGCCCTGCAAATGGTAGAGGTCTCGTAGGACGGGCACTCTTGCCCGTCATTTTACGGCGACTCGACGGGCAGGAGTGCCCGTCCTACGGATTTATGGGACAGAGCCTCAACGAAAATCAAAATGACGGCGCACAGGAGATTCAACATGCAGAAGTGGGCGATCGGAGTATTTGCGTCTGTGGACGCTGGCTTGGGAGTGCATTTGGATGTCGCGAAGGAACTCGGCATTGCGACGGTTCAGGTGCATTCGCCGCATCAGCACACGCGGACGCCGGAAGTGGCTCAGACATTTCTGCAACGTTGTCGAGACGCGGGCATCACCGTGACCTGTGTCTTCGGTGGCTTCGATGGTGAAAGCTATGCGGACATCGCGACGACCGCTCGCACCGTGGGCTTGGTCCCGGAAGTGACTCGTGCCGCGCGCGTGCAAGAGATGAAAGAGATTTCCGATTTCGCAAAGTTGCTCGGCGTCGGTTGCGTCGGCCTGCATATCGGCTTTGTTCCGGCGGATCGACAAAGTGCGAGCTATAAATCGCTGCTGGAAGTGACTCGCAATCTGCTCGATCACGTCAAAGTCAACGGCCAGAATCTGCATTTGGAAACCGGCCAAGAATCCGCCGACCATCTGCTAGAGTTCATTCACGATGTGGAGCGAGACAATCTCTTTATCAACTTCGATCCTGCCAACATGATTCTGTACGGCACTGGCGATCCGATCGAAGCGTTGAAGAAGGTCGGGCACTTGGTTCGCAGCGTGCATTGCAAAGACGCGAAGTGGGCCGCCCTCGATCAACGCGGCACCGGCTGGGGAACCGAAGTCGCGTTGGGCGACGGCGACGTCGGCATGGAAACGTACCTGCGGACGCTGCTGTCACTCGGCTACACCGGCCCGCTGACGATCGAACGCGAAATCGCTCACGACCCCGTTCGCCAGAAAGCCGACATCGGCCAAGCACAACGGTTGCTGGAATCGCTGCGAACAAAGATCGGCGTCTGAGCGAGCGTTGTTGGATAACGAACGCGGAAAGAAACGGAAGATTGGTCATTGGTTGTCGTTCGTTGGTCATCAGTCATTTTGATGCAGCCGCATAATGATCAATGACCAATAACCAATCTCTTCACTTCTCTTCTCTCTACTTCCCGCCGCTCAGCCACAGTTCCACATCTCCCGTGTGTTCCTCGCCGGTCTCCGGCTTCTGCCAGCGACCGACTCCTAGAACGACATCCGTCTGGCCGTCGCCGTCGAAGTCACCGGTTGTCAGTGTCGCGTATCGGCCAGGGCCTCTTTCCCAAACGTGAAGCTGGAACTTGAGCGGCTCGGTTTGCTCCAACCAGACGAGTGCTGGCGGGAGCTTGCTCCCTTGACGCTCGGCTTGTCGATCAGCGCCTGACGGGACCAACATGCAGGCGACGATATCGAAGTCACCATCGCCGTCGAGGTCTGCCGCTTCCGCGCGATGTGCGCCGGGCAATTCGGCCAACGCGTGCTCGACGAACTTCATCTCGCCGACATTCTCCAGCCAAGCGACGCTGTGAAACGGCTTGATCGTCGGACCATCCATCATGTCGCCGTTGGTGATGAGTACATCCAAATCTTGATCGCCGTCGAAATCCAAAAGCTGAAACCCGGAGTAGCCCCACACCGCATGCGGTGCTCGAAACAGCTCGCGCGCTTTGAACGATCCATCCGGGAGATTCAAGTACGCTACAAGCATCTCATGTTCTTGAGCCAACAGCGCAATGACATCCGGACGACCGTTCCCATCAATATCGGTGATCTCAACTTGTACCGCTCCGTGACGTTCATCAAGCGTGCGTGGTGTGTACTGCGGCGTGCGCGACGAGCCTCCTTTGCGAGTTGTGTTCTCCAACAACAGCACATGCCCCGACAGTCGCCAACCGAATTCAGCGACCGCCAAATCGAGATCGCCGTCGCCGTCGAAGTCGAACGGTTTGATGTCAGCGACACGGCCAAAATTGTCGGCCAGCACAACCTTTTCGAATCCGCTTTCCGTCGGACGCAGCCAGTCCACCGAGCCTAAGTTGTGATCCATCGCGGCAAACGAACCAAGATTCGACACCAGCAATTCCATCCGTCCGTCTCCGTCGAGATCGACAGATTGAGTCCGCACTGCATGAGAACATTGATCGCTCAACAATCGCAAGGAGAGTGGCGCAAGCGGATCGCTGCTCATCTTTGCTTCGCAAATCCAACCGGAGTGCATATCGCTGGTCAATAACGAGCGTTCTTTTGTTTCGGGATGCGTGACAATGCGAACCTGCGACACGAACGGAAAGTCTTTCGATGGAGGCTGCCGCAAAGAGACGCGCTTCAACGGGGGCGTTTCTATCGGCAACGCTGAGCGATCGGCGAACGTCAGTGTTTCCGGTGCTCGCTCACGAAACCATTGCACAATCGCGGTTGTTTCGAGACGTCGTGGAATGGTCCGGCCATACCCTGGCATCTGCGCCATGCGCGGGATCGCCGCCTCCCATTCTTTTACGGGCAGCACGCTCGGTTCCACGTAGAGATGGCACTGCGTGCAAAGCCTTCGCAGGATCGCTTCGTCTTCGGCAGAAGTGATGCCCTTTGTGGTACTCGTCGAAACTGGCGGTATCGGTTTTGGTGCGGACGAATCGCAACCAATCAGTACGACAAGCCAAATCGAAATGACTCGTGCGGCAATGAGTGAAACGTTCGTAGCGAACCGAGTGGCGTCAGGCTCCGAACGCAACAGCTCATGAGCCTGTTCGGGAACTGACGCCAACTGGCTCGCCAAATCACTGATCGCCTCGCGCATACAGGCATGACCTTCGGCAATCGTTTTGCTCATATTCTTTGTCCGTCTGGCGTTCCCATGCGAAAGCGATCCCAGTTGCCCGGATACGGTGCGGTGACAGTG
The DNA here is from genome assembly GCA_043738805.1 of Planctomycetaceae bacterium. Classification (GTDB taxonomy): domain Bacteria; phylum Planctomycetota; class Planctomycetia; order Planctomycetales; family Planctomycetaceae; genus SXKJ01. The sequence goes on from JAYUFI010000698.1 coordinate 12,147, forward strand.
ATCGGTTCATGCTGCGTTGGATGCTCGAAGGTGAGCGACGCTGCATGGAGCGCAAGCCAACCATCAAGCCGTGTCTGCGAACCATACTTCGCATCGCCGCAAATCGGCATCCCGCGTGAAGAAAGCTGCACTCGAATTTGATGGCTCCGGCCCGTCTGCAAGTCGATCTCTAACAGACTGATTCCAGCCGCCGCTTTGAGGCAGCGATACGCCAGACGCGCTTCTTTCGCCGTGTCACCGGCACTGGGTTGTGAATCTCGACGCGGAGCGTCGAGCCACTCTCGCTTCACGACTCGGCTGACGTTCGACGCCTCCGACTTCACGAGCCAATCGACCAACTCTCCCTGTCGTTGGGGCGGACGTCCTTCGACCACCGCGTGATAGATCTTGCGAATCGAGTGCTTCCGAAATTGCTCCGACAACCGTGATGCCGCTTTGCTCGTGCGAGCAAACAGCAGCACACCAGAGACCGGTCGATCCAAGCGATGCACGACACCGACAAACACATTGCCCGGTTTGTCATACTTTTCGCGAAGATATTCGCGAGCCAAATCCACCGCCGTCACATCGCCGGTCGCATCGCCCATCGTCAACACTCCCGCCGGCTTGAGCAGTGCCAAACAGTGGTTGTCCTCAAAGAGCACTTGCAGTTGTGACGCAGACATCGGCCCTCACTCGCCAGCACTGTTTCGCTAGCACGACGCGCGGCCGCGCGTCGTGCTAAGACAAAGCTCATCTACACCGCTCGGTTCTTCCACAGATTCAACGTGATATGAGCCTGCCCCTGATGATGTGCCTCATGCCAAGTCAGCACGCTCAACGCCTTCGCGATCGTCCAATTTCGCTCCTTGAACGCATCGGGAATGCGTGTCAAATCGGCGTCCGTCAAACGACCAAGTCCCTCCAACAAATGTTGTCGAGTGGCATTGAGAACTTCGCCAATCTGGTTCAACGTCGGAACGTTTTCATCCGGCGTGCTCCCTCCTTTGAAGCGCGGAATCAAATCACCGAACGCGGCCTGCGTGCCGAAAATTCGTTCGGTCGCGAAGAGTTCTTCGGTGACGCCGATGTGCAGCAATTGCCAAGCGATGTGTGCTCGCCCCGGTCCCGGACGCCAACCGAGCACCGCTTGCGGATCAGGCTGTTTGGCAATCTCATCCAACGTGGCCAAAGTGCGTGAGCGACTGAATTCCCAAATCTCTTTAACGCAGACCAGCAAACTCATGATCGACTCCTTTTCGTCTATCCGTAGCCCGGTTTTTCAAACCGGGCGGTTCCAATCACCCGGTTTGAAAAACCTGGTGACAGGTTGTTTTTTATTGTTCCGCAACAAGCGGAGCGCGATAACAACATCAACGCTTCGGCATTCTGTGAGCGGTATCCAGCGAATTCAACTTGCTCACGCAAAGACAACGAAACGCTCGCGTGCCGTGTGCCTCACAACAATGGCAATGAACCGGATTGGAAATCCGGTCTACGCCAGCGGCGGCAGCCCGACTCTTTGGCAAAGCGACAGCAACGGACACTGCTCGCACTTCGGGCGGCGCGCGATGCAGATGCGGCGGCCATGATGGATCAACCGATGTGAGAAATTGATCCACTCAAATTTCGGCAGCAGCGTTTGCAAATCCTGTTCGATCTTTTCGGGCGTTTTTTGCTGCGTCAGGCCCAGCAATCGCGTGATCCGTTTGACGTGCGTATCGACGACGACTCCGGTCGCGATTCCGAACGCGGTGCCGAGGACCACGTTCGCCGTTTTGCGACCGACTCCCGGCAGCGTGATCATCTCTTCGAGTGTTCGCGGCAGTTCACCGTTGAACTGCGTCATTAAACCTTGTGCCATACCGATCAAGTTGGCTGCCTTGGAGCGAAAGAAGCCGGTCGATTTCACAATCATCTCGACGTCCGCTTGAGTCGCTGCCGCGAGCTTGGCGGGAGTCGGATATTTGGCAAACAACGCGGGCGTCACCATGTTGACTCGTTCGTCGGTGCATTGAGCCGACAAGATCGTCGCCGCGAGCAACTCAAACGGGTTTTGGTGATGCAAGGCGCAGATCGCCACTCGGTAATTTTCCTCCAAGCCCTGCGCGATTTTGAGGGCTTGTTGCTTTCGATCATCGGTTCGGGATGTGCGACCGGCTTTGGCCATGATCAAACTTCAGAAGTGAAAAGATGCAGTTGGACTTCGGGTTTCAGCCAGCGCTAAAATCGCCGCCCGATCACTGTGGGGAAGCGAAGTATTGATTGCAAGTTGGGTGGGTCCGTTGTCCGTGGCATGTGACTGCCTCGCTTCTCATTCTTTCGCTTTTAACCACTGACCACAAACAAAACCCCAAAGGACCAGTTTCATGTCGGACGGATACCCGGCGCAGTACCTCGAAGGACTGCGATTATTCAACGAGGAGGAATTCTTTGACGCTCACGATGTGTGGGAAGAGTTGTGGTCCGAGTCTGTCGGCGATGAAAAGAAATTCTTGCAAGGACTGATTCAGGTTTCCGTCTCGTTGTTCCATTTCGGTAATGACAACTTTGGCGGAGCCCGCAAGTTGTACGACTCGGCACGAGGTCGGCTGGAGCCGTATCGACCGGGCTTCATGGGGGTCGATTTGGATTCGTTTCTCATCGCGTATCAAAGCTGTTTTCAAGAACTCCTCAACCACACCGATCGTTATCCCACAGACATTGAATTGCGGGACGAACTCGTTCCGAAAATTCCAATTCCACAGGATGAAAACGCATGAGCGATTTGTTCGAGGTCTCGGAGGAGTTGGGCCAGTTTTCTGGACAAGCTCCGTTGTTTCCGCTGCCGAATGCGGTGCATTTCCCCCATGCGTGGTTGCCGTTGCACATCTTCGAGTCGCGGTATCGGCAAATGGTCTCCGACGCGCTCGACGGCGATCGCTTGATCGCGATGGCCTTACTCCGCCCGAATTGGGAAACGACCTACGACACGAAGTTGGCTCAGATTCATCCGATCGTTTGTTTGGGGCACATCGCTGTTGAAGAGCGGTTGCCGGACGGACGTTTTAATCTCGCGTTACGCGGGCTGTCTCGTGCGCGAGTTGAATACGAGATCGACAGTGTCGAGCCGTATCGCGTGGCAAAGCTGACTCTGTTATCGGACGAGTACCCGTCCATAACCACGATCGACCGCCGACATCGGCAGCGCGAGTTGCTCACCGGTGCAATCGACGTCTTGCCGGAATTGCAGTCCGATCCGCTGTTACATCAACTGCTCGAAGCGGAGTTGCCGCTCGGTGTGCTGTGCGATGTCGTCGCACAGTCGCTCGGCGTGAGTCCCGATGACGCGCGACTGCTGCTCGAAGAAACGGACGTTGATCTTCGCAGCGAATTGGTCTTGAGACATCTGCATCAACGACAACGCCGTCAAAAAGCGGGGGCCGCAAACGGATTCCCTCCGGCTTTCAGTTTGAACTGAGCATTGAGAGAACCTGTTCGAGAACTACGCCACGTGATTGTCGTGCGAGTACTCTACGTCGGTCATCCGTTTTGTGAATCGGCTCGTTCAATAAGGTTTTTCGAGTGATGCCACTCAAACGATCGTTGTCTCGCCGCGAAGTTCTCCAACGCTCCTCGATGGGATTCGGCTCACTCGCGCTGGCGGGGATGCTTGCGGAACATACTCAAGCCGAGTCAGTGCCGACGCATTTGCTCTCACGGCAGCGGCCGCATTTCACGCCGAAAGCCAAACGGATCGTGTGGCTCTTTATGGACGGAGGCGTTTCACACGTCGATTCGTTTGATCCGAAACCGCGACTCAACGCGGAGCACGGGCAGCCGTTCAAGATGAAGATCGAGGCGACGCAGTTTGAGCAGAACGGCACAACGCTTGGCAGCCCGTTCGCGTTTCGCCAAGAAGGGGAGGCAGGCATCCCGGTGAGCAGTTTGTTTCCGCACATCGCGTCGTGCATTGATGACCTGTGCGTGATCCGCTCGATGCAAAGCCTGTTCTCGGAACACGCTCAATCGTGTTACTTGCAGCACACCGGGCATCCACAGCAGGGACGGCCGAGCCTCGGATCGTGGATCTCTTACGGACTGGGGACGGAGTGCGCGAACTTGCCGAGCTACGTCGTGGTCAACGGCGGACAGTTACCACTGGGCGGGATCGCGAATTATTCGAGCGGCTTCATTCCGGCGATGCACGAGGCGTCGTTGTTTCATGTCGGCTCGAACACGCCCGTCGTCGACAACATCCAGCCGAGCGAACCGCGTCCCGGGCAGCAGCTCAACAAGCTGCGGTTTATCGCCGAGAACGATCGCGACTTCGTCGACAAAGTCGGGTCGAGTGAGGATCAGATCGAATCGGCGATCCGCAATTACGAGTTAGCGTTTGCGATGCAGTCGTCCGTCCCACAGATCGCTGACTTCCGTGACGAGACTCCCGCCACGCTGGAAATGTACGGCGTCAATTCGGCCAATCCGTTTCAAGCCAAGTATGCGAAGCAATGTTTGCTCGCGCGGCGTCTGCTCGAACAAGGAGTGCGATTCGTCGAACTGACCTGCGTGAGCGGCTTGCGATTCGTGTCTCCGTGGGATTCGCACAACGACATCAAAGGGGAACACCAAAAGAACGCAGACGTCGTCGACCGTCCAATCGCCGCACTGTTGAAGGATCTCAAGCAGCGCGGACTGCTCGACGACACTATCGTGCTCTGGTCCGGTGAGTTCGGCCGCACGCCGTTCGCGCAGGGGAGTGACGGACGTGATCACAATCCTCAAGGGTTTTCGTTGTGGGTCGCCGGGGGCGGTATCAAGGGAGGCATGATTCACGGTGCGACCGACGAGTATGGCTATCACGCGATTGAAAACATCGTCACGAGCTACGACCTCCATGCGACGATGCTGCATCTGCTGGGGATCGATCACGAACGCCTCACTTACCGGTTCGGTGGCCGAGATTTTCGTTTGACCGACGTGCATGGCCACATCGTCCGCGACATCTTGGCCTGACTGTCGGCTGACGATGAGGACGATTATCTTGACGACACTTTCACAGGTTCGATGTTGATGGTTCAAGGACCATCCTCAAACAAGCGAAGGTCACACAACCCCACTGAGCTTGTCTCAGTGGTTTTCGGGCCTCTGCACTACGCGAGTGTCCAACCGAGTGAATTCGCTCGTAGTGCAAAGGCCCGTTTCCACCGAGACAAGCTCGGTGGGGTCGTTTTATTGCAGGTTACCCATGATCCGGAGTCTCTGATGCGACGAATCTCTTGGCGAATGTTTCTGCTGTGTCCTCTGGCTGTGCTCGGACTGGGTTGCGAACAACCCGCTGCTCCGACGCCGATCACACCAACAACGCCCTCGTCATCGGCGGCAACAACGCCCGCTGATACTTCTTCCACTCAACCTTCTGACTCACCCAAAGATGCTGACATGACTAAGACCGCTTCCGTCACCCGACAAGAACTCAACGCCGAAGTCGATGGCAAAACATTGGAGCAATTCACGCTCACGAACAAGCACGGCTTGCGAGCGGTCGTGTTGAATCTGGGCGGCATCCTGGCGTCAGTCGAGACACCGGATCGGAACGGGAAGCTCGACAACATCGTGCTTGGCTTCTCGCCGGACAATGCGAAGTTCGTGAAGAATCCGCCGTACTTCGGTGTCACCTGTGGTCGTTACGGCAATCGCATTGCCAAAGGGAAATTCACGCTCGACGGGACCGAGTACACGCTCGCTACCAACAACGGTGCGAATCATCTGCACGGCGGCAAGAAGGCGTTTGACAAATACGTCTGGGACGCCGAGCCGGTTTCGGGCGACGGTTTCGCCGGCGTGAAGCTGACGCTCGTCAGTCCTGACGGAGACGAAGGCTATCCCGGCACATTGACCTCCGTCGTGACCTACAAGCTGACCGACAAGAACGAACTCCGCATCGAGTACTCCGCCACAACCGACAAGGCCACGCCGATCAATCTCACCAACCACACCTATTGGAATTTGAAAGGCGCGCGACCGGAGAGCGGCAATGTTCTCGATCACGTCATGCGGCTGAACTGCGATAAGTATGTCGCCGTCGATGTCGATTCGATCCCGACCGGCGAACTGACCGACGTGAAGAGCGACAACCCGATGGACTTCACAAAAGCAAAGACCATCGGAACCGACTTCGGCAAACTGACGAACGAGCCTCAAGGCTACGATCATTGCTGGGTGATCAACGGCGGTGGCGATCCGGCCAAAGAACCGGTGCTCGCGGCGGAAGTCAAAGAGCCGTCAACCGGCCGCGTGATGCGTGTCCTCACGGCCGAACCCGGCGTGCAGTTCTACACCGGCAACTATCTCCCCGGCACACCCGAAGTCGGCGGCTTCGCCAAGCAAGGTGGCTTCTGCCTCGAAACTCAAAAGTTCCCGGACTCACCGAATCAGCTATCGTTCCCGACTAGTATCCTGAAGCCCGGCGAAACCTATCGGCAGGTGACGGTGCATGAATTCGCGGTCGAGTGATTGTGATTTGGCTCGGAGCTTCAGGTCACGCTACTGTGGCCGCAGATTTGCATTCCTGACTCGCCGCCAAGGGCTTCGTCGCGTGGGAAAGTTTTCAAAGACATTGGACCGCATCCTTCGCGGAAGTTCAGACGCGAGTGTCCGATTTGAAGATTTGCGAGCGTTGTTGTCGCATTTGGGATTTGTCGAACGCATTCGTGGAGATCATCACATTTTCACTCGCGATGGCGTTGCGGAGATATTGAACCTTCAGCCTCGTGGCGGGAAAGCCAAGCCCTATCAAGTGAAACAAGTGCGATCGGTCATCACTGCCTATCAACTCGCACAGCCGCCTGACCCCGGCACGGAGAACGAACATGACTGAAAGTAGCAACTACGAAATCATCCTGTATTGGAGCCAAGAGGACCAAGCCTTCATCGCTGAGGTTCCCGAACTGTCGGGGTGCGCCGCAGACGGAGCGACCTATCAAGAGGCGTTGTCTAACGTGCAAGTCGTGATTCGCGAGTGGATCGAAACCGCCGAGGAGCTGGGACGATCAATTCCGGTCCCTCGCGGTCGGCTGATTTACGCATGATTGCAGACGGCTCGATGCCAGCCGTGCTACCGTGAAACGAGGCTGACCTCATCGCGAACATCGCGATATCTCGGCAGCGTGGCGACGAACACGATTGAGGAGTCTGTGCGATGACTGAGCTTGTCCAACTTGAGCAACGCTTGGCGGCCGTGGAACGAGAACTCGCCGAACTGAAGGCGCGAGCGCCGCAGCAGCGTCTCGGAAATCCCTGGAAGCGAATGAAAGGAATGCTCGCGGACGAACCACTCTTTGACGAATGGAAGCAAGCCATTGAGGATTACCGTCGGCAAAAGGACGAAGAGGAATCTCCGCGATGAGGCTCTTCGTTCTCGACACCGACATCCTGACGTTGCATCAGCGAGGCGAGGCACAGGTTTGCTTGAGGCTCTTCGATCATGCACACAGAACAACCTGAAGCACGAAACGATGAGTTGCCGTTCTCATCGTTTTCCGAATTTCAGGCGGGATACAAAAGCGGCAGATTTCGGATCGGAATGTATCACCGACTCAATGCTCTCGTTCGAGCACTGCCAATCGCCTTCTCGGTCTTCTATTTCCCGTTAATCTTCAGCCCCTTCATTCTCGGGGGCGCGTTAGCGGCCCACGGCCTCTTGAATCATCGCCTTTGGTTACTGCTCGCCTTGCCGGTTGCTTGGCTCGACTATCGAACTTCGACCGGACCACTCAATGTGTTTCGACTTTTGTTTTGGCTGCCATTGGCGTTAATCGGTTACCTAGTTCATCCTGTTTCTGCCTCCCTTGGTTCCGCGTTGCGCATGATTGGAATTACATTTATTGGGACCAGTTTTCTTTGCAGCGTGGGACTTGGGACAACAAAGATGCGGCTGGAATCTCGTGTTGCCGAATCGGAGTCCTTGTTCTGGTCAAGCTATGACTCCAGACTGATTTTTCTTTTCGACACGACGACCGGAAGATTCTACGAACGACCTCAATGATCAATTGGGATCGAGCCAATCAGTCCGCTGAAGCCGACTGATTAACGACAGAAGACAACAACCATGCGGTCTCTTTGGATCATCACGTTGCTGGTCGTTGCGGTCGCTTCTGCGGACGAGCAGTTCACCGAGCCGCCGATCACCGAATCGGATCGCGGTCATTGGGCGTTTCAACCGCTCAGCCGACCAACACCGCCATCCGTGCAAAACGCGAACTGGTGTCGCACGGCGATTGATTGGTTCATTCTCGCGCGGCTTGAAAAAGCCGGGTTCGTGGGGCAGGTTTTCAACCTGCCCGGCCAGTTTTCTAGGCAGGTTGAAAACCTACCCCACGATGCTGACCCAGCGACTCTGCTGCGGCGGGTTTGCTTTGATCTGACGGGGTTGCCGCCGAGTTTGGAGATGCAGGATGAAGTTGCTGCGGACGAGTCGGTGGATTGGTATGAGCGGTTGGTCGATCGGTTGCTGGCGTCGCCGAGTTATGGGGAGCGGTGGGCTCAGCATTGGTTGGATGTGGCTCGGTTCGCGGAGACCGACGGGTACGAGCACGATCATGTGCGGCCGAATGCGTGGCGGTTTCGCGATTGGGTGATTGAGGCTCACAACCGCGACTTGCCGCTCAATGAATTCATCGGGCAGCAGCTTGCTGGTGACGAACTGTGGCCCGGCGATGAATCGGCGTTGATTGCGACTGGCTTCCTCTTTTGTGGGCCAGACATGCCGGACATCAACCAGCAAGAGGAGCGGCGGCATACGTTCTTGAACGACATGACCGCAACGGTCAGTTCGGTATTTCTGGGTCTGCAAATGGGGTGTGCCGCTTGCCATGACCATAAGTATGACCCGATCAGCCAAGCAGACTTCTATCGTCTGCGAGCGTGCCTGGATGTCGAACCACTCTTCGAAATACATCCGCAACTCGGCCAAGTGATGCGCGAGAAGTCCCCGAAAGCACCGGTCAGTCGGCTTGCCATCCGAGGAGACTTTCGGCGTCCCGGCCCAACCGTTGAAGCGGCCTTTCCGCGTATTGCGAATCTCTCCAACGATGCGATCGCTCCGCCATCGAGTGACGCGAAGACGACTGGCCGACGGATGGCGCTCGCGAACTGGCTGACTCGTGCCGACAACCCGCTTGCCGTGCGAGTAATCGTGAACCGCATTTGGCAGGGGCACTTCGGCCAGGGACTCGTTGGCACGCCGAGCGACTTCGGCGTGATGGGCGCATCGCCAACGCATCCGGAACTGCTCGACTGGTTGGCGACTGAGTTGCCGCGACTTGGTTGGAGTCGCAAGCGATTGCATCGTTTGATCGTGACGAGCGCGACTTATCGGCAAGCGTCCTTCCCGCGTCGTCGGCTCGATGGCGAAGCGATTCGCGACGCACTGCTGGCCGCGAGCGGACAACTCAATCGACAGACTGGCGGGCCGGGCTTTCGACCGCCGTTGCCAAACGAAGTGGTTCGCACGCTGCTGAAGGATCAGTGGCCAGTGACGGCGAACACTGCCGAACATCGGCGACGCAGCGTGTACTTGTTCGTTCGGCGAAATCTGCGGTATCCGTTGTTTGAAGCGTTCGACAAACCCGATGCCAACGCGAGCTGTCCGCGACGCAACATTTCGACGATCGCACCACAATCGCTCTTGTTGCTTAACGGAGATGACTCGCTCGCAGCAGCCACGCAACTCGCGAAGTTGATCGAAACGCAAACTGATTCAGACAGTGAAACAGCGATCAAGTTAGCGTACCGACGAATCTTGAACCGCCGCCCGACAACCGAAGAACAGCGGGCCGCGTCCGAGTTCTTACGTGAATCGAATTCAACACTCACCGACTTGTGCCTCGCGCTGTTCAACGTCAACGAGTTTGTTTACGTCGATTGAGCCGCTCGTTGAAACGTAGAGCAGGCGGCTCGCCTGCTCAGGCAAACGAGATAAATCACAGGCGAGCCGCCTGTGCTACGAGTGAACTTTCAAAACTCCGCGCTCTTCGGCACTCGCGGGAACGGGATGCAGTCGCGGATGTTGGTCATGCCGGTGATGAGTTGAATCAGCCGCTCGAAGCCGAGGCCGAAGCCGGCGTGGGGGACGGTGCCGTAGCGCCGCAGATCGACGTACCACCAATACGTCTCCGGATCGAGATGGCATTCCTGCATCCGTTCGAGCAGCACGTCGAGCCGCTCTTCGCGCTGGCTGCCGCCGATGATCTCGCCGACTCGCGGGACTAGCACGTCCATCGCACGGACGGTTTTGCCGTCGTCGTTGCAACGCATGTAAAACGGCTTCAGCGTGCGCGGGTAATCGAACAGGATCACCGGCTGCTTAAAATGCTGCTCGGTCAGGAAGCGTTCGTGTTCGGATTGCAGGTCGGCTCCCCATTCGACTTGGTACTCGAACTTCTGGCCGGAGTTTCGCAGCAACTCGATCGCTTCGGTATACGGCAGGCGGATGAACTCGTGATCGAGAATGTTCTGCATCGTGGCGAGCAGTTCGTGCTTCTCGTCGATCCGCTCGTTGAAGAACGCCATGTCGGCGTCGCAGCTTTTCATGACGTCGCCGATCACCGTTTTGATGAACGACTCGGCGAGCTTCATGTTGTCGGTCAGGTCGCAGAACGGCATCTCCGGTTCGACCATCCAGAACTCGGCGAGGTGTCGCGTGGTGTTGCTGTTCTCCGCGCGAAACGTCGGGCCGAACGTGTAACACTCGCCGACCGAGCAGGCGAAGATCTCCGCTTCCAATTGGCCGCTGACCGTCAGCGAAGCGGGCTTGCCGAAGAAGTCGAGTTCAAAGTTCACCGGCTTGCCGGACGCCGCGAGCTTGTGCAGGTCGAGCGTCGTGACCTGAAACATCTGCCCGGCCCCTTCGCAGTCGCTGGTCGTGATGATCGGCGACTGGATGTAACAGAAGCCGCGCGACTGGAAGAAATTGTGGATCGCCGTTGCCGCTGCGTTGCGAACTCGTGTGATCGCGCCGAAGGTGTTCGTTCGCGGACGCAGGTGCGCGATCTCACGCAGGAACTCAAACGAATGCCCCTTCTTTTGCAGCGGGTACTTCAGCGGGTCCGCTTCGCCGAGCACTCGCAACGACGTGGCCTGAACCTCAATCCGCTGTCCCTTCGCGGGTGAGTCTTTGATCTCCCCTTCGATGGCGATGCTCGCACCAGTGGTGACGTGTTTGATCGCGTCGGCATAACCGGGGACGTTGGCGTCGATGACGACCTGCAAGTTGGCTAGGCAACTGCCGTCGTTGAGTTCGACGAATGAGAACGCTTGCTTGGAATCCCGCCGCGTGCGCACCCAACCTCGCACATCCACAACTTGACCCGCTTCACCGCTCTTCAACGCTTGCGCCACCTTCATCCGTATCATCACCGCACTCCTGGCTGGGTTCGATCTTCGCTCACCGATGTTTGAGCGAGGCGAGTTCAAGGTTCTGTCTTGTAAATCCGTAGGACGGGCACTTCTGCCCGTCGAATCACCGTAAAATGACGGGCAAGAGTGCCCATCCTACGAGATCTCTACCATTTGCGGGACAGAGCCTAGCCGAGTCGCGCCTCTTGCGGGAGTTTTGTCGAGAAGATTTCACGGACGGCAACAGATCGAGCGTGTCACCTCAAAGTCAGTATTGCATCAACTAACTGAAAAGTGATCTCGACTTGTGAGGCTGCTGACGGACATCCCCCATAGGAGATACGAACAGGTAGCGGTATTCTGCCCCGCAGGAACATCGACTCATCGCCGCTGGCAACCACAACGACGGATCTGACAACTGCTGAATTGGCGGCCCACACGGACTCAGGAGGAGGTTCTATGTTGGTATGTGGACGGTTTCTATTCGCCGGGTTGTTGGTCATTACTTGGCTGATCGGTACGGCGTCCAGCGACGAGCCATCGCTGCTGGGCGATTTGATTTATCCCAAATCGAGCGACGCCCCGATTCTCGTGGACGACAAGCCGATCGGGACCGCAGCCGACATCGAGACCTCCGCCCGAGTTCGTGAAGTGAATGGCGACTGGCTGTGTATCTGGGTCGATCGCCAGAAGACCGAAGGCTGGATCAAACGGAGCGACGTCTGCTTGGCGCGCGAAGCCATCGACTACTTCACCGCACAAATCGCCGCTGCCCCCAACGATGACAAGGCGTACCTCAGCCGCGCCGCCGCACGGAAAGAACTCGGCGATTTGGACAACGCTTTTGAGGACGCCAATCAAGCCCTCCGATTGAAGCCGACGGCGCTCGCATACATATCGCGGGGTCGAATCTGGTCCGCCAAGAAAGAGGACGATGCCGCGATCAAAGATTTCGACGAAGCACTTCGGCTCGACCCGAAGTGTGAAAGGGCCTACGTCGGACGAGCGCATGCCTTCAACGCCAAACGCGATGCTGAAAAAGCGAGTCAAGACTACGACGAGGCAATCCGTCTCGAACCGAAAGATCCACAAGCTTACGCGGGGCGCGGACACCTCCATGTCAACAACAGGCACTTCTCGCAAGCGATTGTCGACTTCGACGAGGCGATCCGTCTGGATCCGAATTATGCGAAAGCCTACTCCTATCGCGGATGGGCTCGCTTTTACAAAGGTGACATCAATATAGCGGGGCGAGATTTTGAGCAGGCGTTGCGGCTCAATCCCAAAGACTCATGGGCCTATGCTGGACGAGGAATGATCTGGACGAGGAACAATGCTCCCGACAAAGCCCTCGCAGACTTCGACAAGGCTATCCAACTTCATTGCAAGATGTCTCGCGTCTACTCCGCTCGCGCGAAAATCTGGTTTGAAAAAGGTGATCTCACCAAAGCCCTGAGCGACGCGAACGAGGCAGTTCATCTCGATCCCGATGATGCGCGAGCCTATGAGGCTCGCGCGGCCACCAAGGCACAAGCGGGTGATTTGGATCAAGCTCTCTTTGACGTCGATGAAGCAATCCGGCTGAATCCTGTTTTTGGAGATGCCTTCGGCCTACGCGGGGCGACATGGGCAAAAAAACGAGATTTGAAAAAAGCGCAGTCAGACCTCGACGAAGCGATCCGGTTAAGCCCAGAGGAAGCGGGCCACTTCATGAATCGCGGGGCGACATGGGCGATCAAAGGTGAATTCGACAAAGCACTTTTAGATTTCACTGAAGCGATACGGCTAGATCCCCAAATGACCAAGGCGTATGAGGCACGTGGGCAGATTTGGCAAATGAGACGTGAGTTCGACAAAGCACTCGCGGATTTCAGCGAACTGATCCGGCTCGATCCCAAGAGGACCGAGATGTATGCGAAACGCGGACGCATTTGGCAAAACATGCGCGAGTTTGAAAAGGCGATCGCGGATTTCGACGAAGTCATTCGACTCAATCCGAAATATGCTGATGCGTACGCCCGACGTGGTACTTCGCGGCTAAGGCTCCAACATTTCGACCAGGCCATTGTCGATCTCAGCGAGGCCGTTCATCTAAACCCAACGGATTCGGTCTCATACTTCAATCGCGCCCAATCGTTGGAAGCCAAGAAAATGTACGACGATGCACTTGCCGATTTCGACCAAGGCATTCGGCTTGATCCCCGCGAAGCGTTCGGATTTCTCGGTCGCGCATCGGTGTGGGCCGAATTGAAACAGTATGACAGTGCGATGACCGACGTGAACGAGGCCATTCGCCTTGATCCCAAGAATGACGAAGCATTTCGATTTCGCGGAGTCGTGTGGGAAGTGAAATGTGAACTCGACAAAGCGATCAACGATTTCAGCCAAGCGATCAATCTGAATCCGACAAGGGGACAGAACTTTGAGCATCGCGCAGTGGCTCGGTCGAGCCAAGGAGACTTCCATCAAGCGATCACCGACTTCAACGAGGCCATTCGCCTCGATCCGACGAAAGAGAGCGCTTATGTCGGCCGCGGCATTGCTTGGCGACAGTTGCGGGTGTTCGACACTGCGATCAGAGACTTCGACGAAGCACTGCGGCTCAAGCCAAAAGATGCGGAGGTATTCTTTCAACGGGGAGAAGCATGGTTCGCCAAACGAGATTTCGAGAGAGCGATTGCTGATTACAACGAATCGATCCGCCTCAAACCTGACCAAGCAAAAGCCCATTTCAGTCGCTCGCTCGCATGGCTCTTCAAGAAGAACTATGCCCAAGTGATTGCCGATCTCAGCGACGCGATCCGACTCGAAATCGAAGCCAACTCCAGTGATTTTCTACTGGCTCGATCTCAAGTCACAGCCAGTACGTTGGCTGCAACCAAAGACGGGAAACGTGTGGTCGCGATCGTCAACGGTCAGCCGATCATTGAGGCAGAAATTCTACATCGCTATCCCAACTTGCTCACCACGGATCAGAAGTCGCTCGCGACGGACGCGTATCGCCAAAAGTGCGAATACTTGATCCAGCGCCATCTCCGAGAACATGTCCAACGCAAGCTCCAATCCGAGGCCATGCTCGCCAAGCTCAAGATGATGCCCTTGGAGCGTCAAAGATCGTTTGAGGCGTATGCCAAGAAGGGATTCGAGGAACATCTCGAAGACCGAATTGAGGTTTGGAGGGTCACCACCAAAAGCGAACTCGATAAAAAACTACGTCGCTTCGGATCATCCATTCCGATGTTGGAGTACCAATTTCGAACCGAGCTTCTGGCACGATACCACATCGAAAGTGGCGTGCTGGAGAGACAAATCAGCCGCGAGGAAGTGTTTGCCAATTACGAGCAACACCTCAAGCAATACGAACTCTGGCCGCAGGTGAGGTGGCAACAGATTCTCATTTCACGCCGCAATGAAGAAGAAGCAGCGACTAAGCTCAAGGCACTGCGAGAGGGGCTTAAAGCTGATCGTGACTTCGGTGAACTTGCGGTCGAGCTTTCCGATGGTGCGACCGCCAAGAAGCAAGGACTCTTCGATTGGACATTTCAAGGGAGTCTCGCTGACGAGGCACTCGACGCAGCCCTCTTCAAGCTGCCTGTTGACGAACCCAGCGAAGTGATGACTTCGCCGAACAGTTACCAAGTCATCCTTGTGCTCGAACGCGAAACCGGACTTCGACACACCCCATTTGCCGAAGTCGCCAAAGAGATCCGTGAAAAACTGACCAAGGCCGATCAAATCGCGAGAACAACAGCGTTGATCGACCAACTCTGGAAGACGGCGAGCATCCAATCGGAATACGACACCACAACTGACCACACTAACGAGCCATCGCAACCGCCGAACAATGCGGTTGCGGAAACCTCACCGCTCATGAACCCGAAGAAGGACCGGACGCTTTCAGTCTCACAGACGACTTATCAGAAAGTTGGCGATCAAGAGAATTCGAGCGAATCGAAATTGCCGCCAAGCCCCGAGGTCGACTTACCGTCCGTCTCGAAAGACTCCTCCTCCGATGAATTCGACGCGATGATCGCCAAAGCAAGCAAGGTGATCGAAAACGATCCGACTGATGCGGGTGCCTATTACCATCGAGGGCAAACGCAGTCGTACAAGGGTGATTTTGCGAAGGCAGTCGCTGATTTCGGTGAAGCAATCCGCATCGATCCGAAGTTCACCTGGGCCTACCGCCGTCGCGCCTGGATTCTCGCCACTTGCCCGGACTCTGACGTTCGCAACGGCGAGTCTGCAATCCGCGATGCGACCACGGCCTGTGAATTGAACGCTTGGCAGAATGACGAATCGCTGATGATACTCGCCGCCGCGCTCGCCGAAGCCGGACGAATCGAAGAGGCTCAACAACGTCTGGAGGAAGCGATCGAAATGCTTCCCAAGAACAAAACTCAGACGAAAGCCAAGATGCGAGAATGCTTTCAAAATGGCCAACCGTACCGAGACTAGCAATCATTCCCGTGCAAGTCGTATCGTTCCGCGCAACAAAAAAACCCAACCGAAGGTCGGTTGGGTTTGCACGAGTAACCAGATAACGGCAACTCACTCGTTCGGTTAGTAGTTTCCTTCGCCAGCGACACCTTGGCTGGGGTCTTGTTTGCCAGCGACGTCCATCAACTGAATCGGGTTGCAGTCACAGTCGTCAGCGTTGTCGTTGAATCCGAAGCCAGCGATCGAGGCGTGAGCACTGCCATAGTTGCGTGGCTTGCACAGACCAGCGACGTGATAAGTCTGATTGACCGAACCGAACGCATGAGCCAAGTCATTCAATTCGTTCGTGACGGAATCGCGAACCGCAGTCAGGCCGACAACCATCGCCAGCACGGCGATGGTCAACACCAACACCAACTCGGCCGAGATCACGAAGCCCGCTTCATCGCCGAACAGTTTTCCAAAATTGCGTACCATGTCTGAGTCCCCTTGAGAGTGAGAAAGAAAAACAAATCTGGACCGGCAGCATGTGGTTCGCACATCAACATTGACGTGACATTAACCGGCGACTTTGGGATTCAATCCGCAGCCGCTATGCACTCGCAGTGAGTTCACCGAACCATTGTGAGAGAGTGGGACCAGTGGATTGCAGAGTGCGTGCCGAGATGTTCGGGGCGTTCAAATTGCGTGAGCCGACCACCGCCGAAACAGGCTCAATGATCGCAAAAAACGAGAGACCGAAGCTCTCAAGAATCCTGAACGTCGCCTTTGCACTCTTTCAAAAAAGACAAAAAGCGCAAAGCAAACTGAACGGCGCTTTGTTCAATCGCGAACAGCGAATGAAACACCAGACGGCCCGCGCCGCGAAGTCGTCACTCGTGATGAGAGCGACTCCGCATGAAGTGCGGCGGTATCCGTTGAGCGACCGACGTCAGCCGCATCAAGACCGCCGTCGTCCTGCGACAGCGGTACGAACTGGTCGAAGATGTCATTGAGAACCGACAGCATCTCGCGCTGACGCGCACCGTAACGCCATCGCGAGACAAGCTCGTGGCTGAGTAGGTCAGAATGCAATAACAGGTCGGTCTTCATCAATGCTTCGTTTCAACGGTGTTCTCAATCCGTCGCCACAAGCTTCCAGCTTGTGAGCGTGTCGCAGCAAGCAGACGTTTGCGGATTCCCCTCGGCAAGCTGGCAAGCAGGAAGCTTGCGGCTACGTGGGCGCAGTTGCCTGATCGCGTCCAAAAGATTAGGTCAGTCGGACAACGATGCTGGTCATAGAGCTTGTTTCTTTTTGAAAACAAACCGTCGCGATTGCTAGGACTGCTACAACCCGAC